>JBAYSE010000184.1:0-2618 GCA_041676265.1 Sphaerochaetaceae bacterium | reverse complement strand
GTAGAGAATTGTCCCCACAAATTTATTGTTAGACTCTTTAACTCGAGCTTCTATAACCTTTGTTTGCTCTGGATCTATGTCGGCTTTGTTAACCACAACATAGACCGGAACCCTAAAATTGGCTGCCAATTTGGCAACCCTCTCTAAATCGTGTAATCCACTGACACTGGGCTCAGTAACTAACACCACTCCACTAGTCCCCGTTATACTGCTAATTACCGGGCACCCAATACCGGGTGGCCCGTCGACTAAAAGTAACTCTTTTTTTTGTTCATTGGCAATGCGTTGCGCCTCTTTACGTACCAAAGTGACTAATTTACCCGAATTCTCACCTGCCGCTATCAGACGGGCATGCACAAGGGGACCAAAGCGGGTATCGCTGATCATCCAGTGTCCACATTGACGCTCTACAAATTGGATAGCTTGAGCAGGGCAAAGGCGGACACAAACACCACAGCCTTCACAGCGTGCTGAGTCTATTGAATAAGTACCACCTTTTTCTGATTTAAAGGCATCAAAGCGGCAGTAATCGGCACAAAAAGCGCATCCTGTACACTTCATGGGGTCAATGCTAGCCTCTTTGCCCTCGATGAAAACCTCTTGCCTAATTATCTTGGGATCCAGCAGTAAGTGGAGGTTGCTGGCATCAACGTCACAGTCCGCCATAACCAGAGGGTTAGCCAAAGCGGCCAATGAGGCGGTCAGAGTTGTCTTGCCAGTCCCCCCTTTACCACTCAAGATGACTAACTCTCTCAAATTATTTGGCTGATCCATAGCGCTCCCCTAAAGTGTTTTCAATATTTTCCCATATCTCTCTAAAAAGGGTTCGATACTTCTCCAGATGATCCACCACTATCTCTCCTTGGGCATAAAGGCGGGCAATTTCACGGTCATTGGGGATGCGCCCTAAAACAGGAATCCCCTGTGACCGGCAGTAATCGGCAATACGCTCGTCACCTAAGCCATCCCTGTTGATAACAACTCCAAAGGGGAGGCCAACCTCCTTGACTGTCTCGACTGCGAGTTTTAGGTCGTGCATCCCAAAAGGGGTCCCTTCGGCCACTAAAACAGCAGCATCACACCCCGTCAGGCTCCACACTACCGGACACGAGGTTCCCGGAGGCGAGTCCAGCAGTGTTAAAGTGTCTCTTTGGGCCTGTGCATCCCTTTTGACCTCGCGAATAACAGGGACGGCTAAGGCTTTGCCTACATCGAGCCGCCCCTCAATCAGGGAGATTTTTCCAGCTTTGTAGTGCTTAACAACACCAACCCTGTAGGGAATTTCACTTATCGCTTTTTGGGGACAATAGAGGGCACACGCTCCGCACCCATGGCAGAGGTCCTCAAAAATTAGGGGTTCTCCCCCTATAACGGCAATTGCATTGAACTCACACACATCGGCGCAAACTCTACATCCGTCACAGATATTTAGGTCCACTTGTGGTATTAAAAGGGTGGCTTCACGCTCTTTTATTAATTCTCCTTTGGTGAAAAGGGCAACATTAGGCTCTTCAACATCGCAGTCCAAAAGGAGAAGTTCTCTGTCGAGGGCACGGGCAAGGTTGACCGAAAAAAATGTTTTTCCGGTCCCCCCCTTACCAGAAGCTATGACAACCTTCATACCCAATGTTCTTCAACGGTGGCCCCCTTAAGGGGTTTAATAGCCTTCGACTTGTACATGGCCAAGGCCTCGGCTACTGTTTCTGCATTGGCGTGGTAGACTGCTATACCGGCCGCAAATATCACCTGGGCAGCTTTAGGTCCCAAGTTACCAGTGACCAACTCCTTAACTCCACTGTCAACAATGTGCTGGGCACTTTGCACCCCGGCTCCCTGAACAGCTTGCAAATTTTGGGTATTGTCGAGGACTTCAAAGGTATCAGAATCGGTGTCGTAGATTATAAATTTTTCAGCTCTTCCAAAACGGTTGTCGAAGGGAGACTCTAAAGTCTCCCCTCCTGCGGTAAATGCTACTTTCATTACGCTTGATCCTTTTCTAGGTTTGCTAGGCGCTCTCTGATGTAGGTTAACTGCTCTTCCAGATTTTTGGCATGCGCTTTGAGAGCTTCACTTTCACCAATGGGTGCTACGGGCGAATAGGGGTAGGCGTAACCATATCCAAAACCACGTGCCATACCCATACCTCTGCCAAAGCCACGTCCGCCCATCATATAACCAGGGCTGTTAAAACCGGCACAATATCCTAATCCTCTGCCGGTCATAGGCCCAAAACCAAATCTTCCAGTTCCATCACCTCTAGGCATAATTTCCTCCTATCATTAGAAATCTTCAAAATAATCGCCATAACGACGACGCCAGTGTGGTCCTCTACCTCTTGCCTGACCCCTCCCTCCTCTGCAGCGGATGCGAGGACGTCGACAACCGGGCATTGAATAGCGACGCTGAAAAACAGAGCCACTACGCCACGCCTCCAAGATATCGTCCACATCGCCAGCGACATATGAGATTACCTCAATATTAGCATTGATTAATTCCTCTTCGTATTCCCGCGAAATAGCCCCACAAATTACCGCTTTAACCTCTAAAGACTCCAGTAATTCTATTTTTTGCCGAATTGATTCAGAAGTAAACTCTTGCGTGGCTACAACCCTTAAGGG
>JBAYSE010000183.1:0-2680 GCA_041676265.1 Sphaerochaetaceae bacterium | reverse complement strand
TCACAAAGAGTTTCAAGGCAGCGTAGGTGGGGGTCTCCACAATCCTGCCACTGTTGGCCCCCAGTGACTCATAACGCCCCGTGTGGAACTCTGAGATGGAATCAATAGCCCGCAGGACTTTGACTTTCTCAATCGCGATATCTTCAGGCGAGAGGGTGGCCGGTTCGTTCATCGTCAAATAGGTAATAATCTGCATAATGTGGTTTTGAATCGTGTCACGGACAACCCCAATCTGCTCGTAAAAGCCCAAGCGTTGGTCTACCCCATGGGTCTCGTCAAAGATAATTTGAATCGACTCAATGGAACGGTTATCCCAAATACTGCGGATGATGTCGTTATGGAAGCGTAAGATGAGGAGGTTCTGCATAAACTCCTTACCGAGGTAGTGGTCAATCCGGTAGATCTCTTTGTCGTCAAAGGCCTGTTGCAGGATGGCGTTGTAACGCTGGGCACTAACTGAGTCGAACCCAAAAGGCTTCTCAACCACAATTTTCTTCTCTAAGACACACTTACACGAGAGGGTCGAGTCAACCTCTTTGATTTGATGGATGGTCTCCTCGTAGAGCGAGGGTTGCAGTGCCATATAATAGATGAGCTCAACATCCTTAGCCCCCCCAATTATCTGTTCAATTTTGCTCTTGAGGGGCTTGGTGGCCCCTTCGGCGTGCATGTCGTAGTGGAGATACTCCAAGTGGTCCAAGAATTGCTTGGAAGCTTTGTCACTTATCATCCCCTTGATGAACTCATCGCGCCCTTGGAAGCGTCGCCCCAGGGCGATTACAGTGAATTCAAAACCCAACTCCATTAGATGCTCATAGGCGGGATAGAGTTTCTTGAGGGCTAAATCGCCGGTTCCACCGAATTGTACTATTACTCTTTTCAATTCAACTCTCCTGTAAATCGGTTATGATTGAGGTGTTAAACCACTCGCGGGGGAAGAAGAGACAGGGTAGGGTTGCCGGGTTCTCCTCACCTGCTAAAAAGCGCTCATAAGCAATGCGTTTGCCCTCTCCGAAGAAGAGCAGGTAAATACTACTTTTTTTAGCATAGCGCTTAAAACCGCGGTAACTGAGGCTCAAGCGCTCGGGGGGTGGCTTGGGACTGTCGGCGATATAGACGATGTCACTGGTCTCTTTAGAGTCGAGTTCGGGGTAAGCACGGGGAAACAATGAGGCGATGTGTCCATCTTCACCAACACCCAAGTAGACTAAATCGAGCTGGGTCCCTGCGGCCATGAAAGGGGTGTTTAACTGTGGCAGATGCAATTGTTCTTCTCTAAAGCGCCCCTGTTCGATCGCCTCCTTAAGGCCAACATCCATAAGGGTATCGCGGTTAGTGGCCCCGGTTAAGCGCTCATCGACCAAATAGAGAACAACCCGTGAGAGGGTTTGTTGATCTAGACTGACAAGACCCTCAACTACCACAGTGGCTCCGCGACCTCCGGGCAAAGCGATGTGAATGGGCCCCTCTTTATTAGTGGCAACCTCTTCGATGTGCCCTTTCACCACCGCTACGGCCTCTTTAGGCGCATTAACTTTAAATTTCTTCATGCCCTAATTATAATCAAAAGAGGCCTAGACGAACAGTGGGCCTAAATCAGGCCCAGTTTAGCCCCCTCTTCCTTTAAGACCTCGATGGCAAACTCGATCTGTTGTTCATCGTGGGTCGCCATGCAGGAGATTCTCAAAAGGGACCTTTGCGGTGGGACCGCCGGTGAAATTACCGGGTTAACGTAGAGACCCCTTTCAAAGGAGTTTTTCCACAATAAAAAGGTTTTATCGTTGTCACCCACAATTAGAGGGATGATAGGGGTTTCACTCTCGCCGGTATCAAAGCCCAGCGCTTGTAACCCCTCCCTTAAAAGGTCCCCGTTGTGGCGTAAGCGGGCAATCCTCTCAGGTTCACTCTCAATAATCTCCAAGGCCTTGATAGCCGCAGCCAAGTTAGCAGGGGGCATCGAGGCACTGAAGATTAGGGGGCGGGCAAAGTGTTTGATGTAATCGACTACTGCGTTATCACCGGCGACAAAGCCTCCAATCGAACCAAACGATTTACTGAAGGTACACATCGTTATATCGCTTAAGGCATAATCCCCGCCATAGTATTCACAGGTCCCGCGGCCACTCTCACCTAAAACGCCTACGGCATGGGCCTCATCTAGGTAGAGGGCAGCGTTGTATTGGTCGGCTAACGCGCGGATAGCCGGTAGAGGGGTAATATCTCCCTCCATTGAAAAGACCCCATCAATGACAATAACCTTCCCCTCTGCGTGGGGAATCTTCGCCAATAGGCGCTCCAAATCTTCGACGTCGTTGTGTTTAAACCGGTGGAGATTTATGCCCCGCTTCATCCCTTGGGCTAAAAAGAGGCCATCCATAATAGAGGCATGGTCATACTTATCGATTAAAAAGTGTTCATTGGTGTTCACAAGGGCCGAGAGGGCTCCGAGGTTACTTTGATAACCGGTAGTGAAACAGAGGGCACTCTCCTTATGGAGGAATTTGGCCAACTTATGCTCAAGCTCTTCATGTAACTCGAGAGTTCCGTTCATAAACCGCGAGCCACTGCAGCTGGTTCCGTAGTGGTCAATCGCCGCTTTGCTAGCCTCCTTAAGGCGCTCATCGTTGGCTAAACCGAGATAGTTGTTGGAGCCAAACATCACCATCTCTTTGCCGTCAAT
>JBAYSE010000182.1:0-2716 GCA_041676265.1 Sphaerochaetaceae bacterium | reverse complement strand
TTCTCTTAGACATCATAATTACAAAAATATGCGCCGAAGAAAACTAACCGGGATAGAGCCCAACGATATCGCATTTCTCCTCATTCTCTTCTTTCTAATACTGACAGTCATTTCAGTAGAGTACTCACTCGACATTACTGCCGGTGAAGAAGGAATTTCTGAAGCGTCGGATGAGGTGCTGAACTTAACTCTCACGAAAGGCTCTCTCTACAGTGAAAACCAAAAAGTTGATGTCTCTCAATTCTTCAGCCAACTTGCCCTGGGGCAAAGAGTCAATTTAACAATAGATAGCGAGGTATCTTGGCAAACAGTTATCACAACACTGGATTGTTTAAACCAAAGAAGGACCATCGTTAATCTGAGGCGAATGTGATGCAAAGGCGTAAGAACAATTTTAGCAGCTCAATGAGTGACATTGCTTTCCTCTTACTCCTTTTTTTCCTGATCCTTTTAATTGTCTCCCCACAACTCTTCGACAATACCGATCTCCCTGAATCAAACCAAGGGGCGCAAACTTCCATAGAGGGTCCCTCTCTCTTCATCGATTCTATGGGGAAAATCTACCTGGAAGGCCGGCCGATTGATTTTGAAGAGATCCCTTTAGGCGCAAAGGTAGCCATTTATAGCGCCGAAGCCACCTCCTATGGAGCAATTGCCCCTCTAATAGAGTACCTCAGACAAAACTCTGTTAAGACCATTCAGTGCTTAGTGAGGCCAAATAATGAATAGTTTTGGTAAAATAGTTTTAAGTTTTTTAGTAATAGCCCTAGCGGTTAGTGCACTTTTTATCCCCTTGCCTAAAGAAAGGTTAGAGCCCCCTCCTCCGTCTGCAGTTGAGGCTATCCTTACTTTCGAGGGTAATGAGGCTCAGGAAAGTAAGGCAGAGCAATTTGTCTCTGAAAGGGATTATACGGCAAGACCTAAATTAATTGAAATCCCGACGGTTGAATCCCTTTTAATCCCCTTTAAAATGCCGGTCAAGTCGGAAGACAAGGGGTCGTTTATCCCTTTACAGGAGTACCGTGAAGTCGAAGAAGTTACCCTGCCACCCCGTTTCGATTACGAGGTTTTAAGGGAGAGAATTGAGTACCCTCTGGTGGCCAAACGGCAAAACAGGGAGGGCCGAGCAGTAGTACGTCTCTACATCGACCAAAGTGGTCAAATCGTCAAGACAGTAGTTGTAAAAGAGAGCTCTCCCGAGTTTGGACAAGCTGCACTAAACGCCTTTTCTGGATTAAAAGTTGAACCGGCTCGCTTAGAAGGTGAGCCTATTGCGGTGACGCTCCTCTTTCCGCTTAACTTCACTTTGCGCTAAAAATCTGAGCGGCTAAATTTGAGGCAAACTCAATACACTCACTGCAAAGCTCTTGTTCTTTGAGTCCTTTACAGACGCTAGAGCCAAATTTTTGGACAAATTTGGTGTATAACTCGCCCACAACCTTGTAAGTTGCCTCTTTAGTTTTATAGCCACTGAGGCGATAGGAGAGCACTAAAATAGCTCCGCTAAGGGCACCACAAGGCCCCTCATAACACCCCATGCCTCCGCCCAGCCCTTCGGCTAATTTGAAAAGGGTTTTCTCTTCTAAACCGGTCTGTTCAGAAAATGCACAAGCTACTGCTTGGGCACAGTTATACCCAGCTTGATTGAAATTAAGGGCCTTTTGACCCATTACCTCTAAATTTTGCATAAAGCTATATAAACAAAATTTAACCTTTAGAGCAATGGGGGCTCTAGCCTCTCCTTCCGGTTTTGAGCATTATTAGAGGAGGAGGAGTTTATGCCCGAGCTACCCGAAGTTGAAACCACCTGTCGCGATTTAAAGCAAAATGGTGGCGTTAACCAGATAATTAAATCGGTCGATGTCCTGTGGCCTAAGAGTCTGTCTAACTTTGAAGGAGCCCGGTTGATAGGCGCCACAATCTCCCACATTAGCCGTAGAGGTAAATATATTGTCCTCACACTCGATAGTGGCGCTACCCTCCTAATCCACCTTAGGATGACCGGTTCTCTACGAATAGAGCCGATAGAATCGGAGATGGATCCCTATGACCGAGTGGTAATTAACTTTGAAAACCAAAAATTGGCCTTCCGTGACCCGCGTAAGTTTGGTCGCTTAACATTGACTGAAGAAGCGGCAGTCTATTTGGATAAACTGGGAATTGAGCCTTTAAGTGCGGCCTTTACGGCGCCCCTTCTTTTTGAGATGTTACAAAAAAAGCACAAACAGCTGAAAGCACTCCTTCTTGAGCAGTCCTTTATTGCCGGATTGGGTAATATTTACGCAGATGAAGTCCTTTTCGCGGCTCGCCTCAATCCTATGCGCACAGCCGCCAGCGTAACTTTAGAAGAGGCTACGCTTCTGCACTCTGCAATTGTGACCATTCTCACTCAAGCTATCGAGAACCGCGGAACTTCTTTGGGGGATGGCAAGGGGAACTACTCTTCAAACGGAAAGCGAGGCGGGCATGCTGCTCGCTTAAAAATTTTTCGTAAACAGGGACAACCCTGCCCTGTTTGTGGCACTAAAATTGAAAAAATTGTGGTCGCCCAGCGCTCCACTCATTTCTGTCCAGAGTGTCAGAAATAATAAAACTCCTTGTTATACAAGGAGTTAAGTGTTTGAGCCACACTGGATTCGAACCAGTGACCCACGCCTTAAAAGGGCGTTGCTCTACCTGCTGAGCTAGTGGCCCGTAAACAACGTTTGGATAGTAC
>JBAYSE010000181.1:0-2749 GCA_041676265.1 Sphaerochaetaceae bacterium | reverse complement strand
CTGAATCTATCCACTTAATACTACTATCATCAATTTCTAATCTCCCCCGCTCAAGATAAATAAACGGGTATTTATCACTGACTTGAGGTAGATTGCTCCTTTGCACCTTTATAAACAAGCGTTTTTTATCCATTAACTCACCCGCTTTGAATTATAGTGACTCTCCTATCTTTGTACTTTTTAAATTGTCCAAATTGTAATGGAACATCGTTAATTACTAACTGTTCCCCCTCTGCCTCTCCTTCGATGACTCTAAATTGCTCAATAAGATTTTTCTCTTCTTTTAGATTGGCAATCTCTACCTCAATGTTCTCTAAAGAGTCATATATTCCCCTAAAGATAAAATCTGTTGGTACGCAAGATTTTCTGCCCAAGCAAATCTCGTAAGTCGGGCTATGTAGCGCATTTGTGATCTCTTCGCCGAAGGTTGGATTAACCTCCTGTATTACAGCAAATTTTGAATCTTGGAGATAATAACGATAGGTGATTTTTGATCCACCACCTACTGCTGTTCCACCATCGCTCTTTTTAGGAATTAGTAGTTTTTGCCAGTTGTCCTTTTCATCGTAGCCACTGCCTATCATGTGAAAGTCCATCAGCAACTTGGGTGGTATGACATCATTGGTAGTTTTTTCTCGTTTAGAAGCGCTAATAGCAAAAGCGACAATTGTTTGTTTAAAGTCACTTAATTCTAAAAGGAGGTCTTTCTGGGGTCCTTTTTTCCCTAATGCGGCTAGAAACATCCCATATATCCCAGATTTGGTGGGGAACTGAAGAGTGTCGCGGCGGCCAAATTTAGAATCAAATCCCCAAGACTGAAGAGGACCCTCTAGCCATAATAAAAGATATTTTTTCATATTAGTTACACTCTTTTTACCGCTTCTTGCAATCCAGTAATCAAGTTATCAATACTAAAACTTGCATTTAAACCCCAAGTGAATTCATCTATTTTCCTAAACAATGAGCCTGATAATTTTTCTTTCGATTCGAGGAATGTGTTGAGTTGTTCGATACTTGGTTTAAGAAATCCTTCTCCTGAGGATTTAACCGGATTCTCAAAAGAGGCCTGAATTCCTTGACCTTCTCTAACGAAAACCTTGGCGTAGTCCCATAAATTATAGCCTGCCTGTGTCGATTGCCGTGCATAGGGGACAGCAACATAGAGCGCCTTCGTAAACGCCTCGATGGCTTTCTCTAGGTATTCATCGCCTCCCAAGGTCTCGACTAATTGGCCTAAGTCTATACTTATGTACCGGTAATATGTGGCAGAGTTAAACTCCAAGCTCCCCATGTGTGATGATCCCGCATCTTCCATCTCTTCAGGTTTTTCATCGTCAAGCGCAGTAAAAAACTCAATTTCTGCTGATGACTTATGGGTAGAAATGGCATGGGAAAATGATGCTGCTGCCTCAACATTCAATGTCGCTGCTTGGGCGACCATTCTTCCAAAAAGGGCGATATCAAGACCTTCTAAAGTGGCTAAACTTTTACCTAGTGCTTTTTTGTGACGCTTGATTACTTCTTTTCCATCAATAGCTGCTTTATCAAAACCAATCTCGGCTGCATATAGAGCTAATGCCTCTGCCTCTGTATCAGTGAAAAAGTGGAGGGTATCTTTTGTCAATTTATCAGCAATAGCTTGAGCTGTTTCGACAATTTGTTCTTCCGGAATATCATCTGTTTCACAGAATTTCACAATTTTATCGGTAACAAATTTCGTCCTTACTGCTAACTTAATTCCAAATTCGTGCATTGCTAAACGCACCTGTCTTTTCCATGCTTGGCTACTGACCCTTGCTCTACTTACACCGCCAACAATTGCGGATTTTGGTGATCCCACATCATCTCTATTCAAGCACGTGACTGGAAAGCTCTGCAAAATGTGGTACTCAATTTTTTTCCCTTTGTAATTATTTGTAATCATCAGTTGTCTCCTTCTCTTTAATTGGTCTTAATTGCAATAAGCCAAAGCCAAAAGCTTTTGCTCTACCTATCCCTTTAACGAAACTGTGGTGGAACAGATCGTAATTTGTAACTTGAAGAATCCCCCGAAATTCTGCCCTGTTATGGGTTACTACTCGTCCTTTACCTTCAATAATTTGGACGCCTTCATTGAAAATTTCGAGTGAAATTGGATTAGCAGAAAATCCCCAGTAAGCTTGTCTCTTTAGGAACCAGTCATAAAGGGCTCCTTTCCCAATAACTGGACTTTTATTTTTTTTGCCGGCAGGGTGGTCAACAGGATTTAAGAGGACCTGAAAAGCGTAAGTTTTGTGATGTAGGAAAGTGGGTGGTATATACTTTGATTCTATTTTACCAAAAGGGGGTAGGGTGGGTTGCTCTTCAGATAAAATCAAGATTTTGCGATACTGCCAATTACCTCCTTGGTCATAGTAGAGAAAATTCCTCTTAACCCCTGGAAATAAGTTGTAAACGAATTTATGAATTGCATAAGGGTCACTCAGTTTCAGTTGTTGAATTGCATTTCTATTTAGAGAAACTTGTGAAGCTATCATGATTCGTCCCCTTTCTTATAAAAGTGTTGAGCCCACCGGGCTCTTGTCCTCTCTCTGCTACTTTCATTATTAAACCATAGAATTTCATTTAGTAGCTGTGAGTAATCAAGGAGCAAATTTTTCGATTCGATATACCTTAGGGTGGGTCTAAGAATATTTATTATTTCCTCTTGGTCCCTACAGGCCAATATACGGTTAAACCTTAGAGCTGTTGAAGATTTATCTAAATCGGT
>JBAYSE010000180.1:0-2808 GCA_041676265.1 Sphaerochaetaceae bacterium | reverse complement strand
TGGGGGAAGGCGACTGTTGGTCTAATAGTGCCCAAGTCAATCGCATAGCGCGCTTCGTAATGGGCGTCTTTATCACGACTGTAGATCTTTGGCTCTTTGGTGTTATGTGCTTGCAGATACTCCAAAGCGATGGCGTCAACCTCAAAAATCCCATTCTTGGCCCCCGCTTCAATCGCCATGTTACAGATAGTAAAACGGTCGTCAATGTTGAGAGAAGCAACCCCTTCTCCGGTGAATTCCATCGATTTGTAGAGAGCTCCATCGACGCCAATCATCCCTATGATATGGAGGATGAGGTCTTTACCACTCACCCAAGGGCCCAGGCGGCCTGTTAGATTGAACTGCAGGGCGCCGGGAACTTTAAACCAAGCCTTACCGGTGGCCATCCCTCCCGCCATATCGCTACTGCCAACCCCGGTTGAGAAAGCACCGAGGGCCCCATAGGTGCAAGTGTGACTGTCGGCACCGATAATTAAATCGCCGGCATTCACCAACCCCTGCTCCGGTAAGAGGGCGTGTTCAATTCCCATAGCTCCAATTTCAAAGTAGTGCTCAATGCCCTTTGCATGGGCGAATTGACGCATCTTTTTGCACTGTTGCGCCGCCTTAATATCTTTATTGGGGGTAAAATGGTCGGGGACCAGTGCTATTTTAGAGTTATCGAAGACCTCATCTATCCCAAATTTGGCAAACTCGTTGATTGCTACCGGTGCGGTAATATCGTTGCCTAGAACTAAATCCAAATTGGCCATTATTAGCTGACCGGCACGCACTTCATCTACATTTGCATGGGCGGCTAAAATCTTCTGGCTCATTGTCATACTCATTTTGCTTCTCCTTGTGCCACTAACTGGGGAGGCTTCACCCCCTCTTTCATTAACTTGTATTCAATTGCATCGACAATCGCCATCCAACTGGCTTCAATAATGTCGGTGGAGACCCCCACAGTCGACCAAGAGTAGCGCCCATCGGAGGTTTCGATTAAAACCCTCACAACGGCAGCCGAGGCCTGTTTGGAGTCGAGTACCCGCACTTTAAAATCGGTCAAATAGATTGTTGAAAGGAGAGGGTAGAAGTTCTCTAAGACTTTGCGGATAGCTTTATCTAGGGCGTGAACCGGCCCGTCACCTTGGGCAACGGCAATCGCCGACTCCCCATTCACAACCACTTTAACCACCGCCGTGTGGCTGGTATCGGGATCCCCCTTAAGGGGACGCTCCCCAAAAGTTTTATAGTGATCGAGGGTAAAAAATGGTTTGTACTTTCCTAAATGTTTGGCAATGACCAGTTCAAAGGAGCTCTCGGCTCCCTCAAATTGGTAACCGGCATACTCCAAACTCTTCAGCGCCGCCATAATCTGTTTAGTCTGCGACGAGTCTTTATCGAGTTCAGGGGCATATTTTTGGATTCTCCGTAAAATGGTAGCCCTGCCGGAGACCTCACTCATTAGTAGGCGACGCTCATTGCCAACCGTCAAAGGGTCAATATGTTCAAATGAGAGGGGATTTTTGGCCACTCCATCGATGTGCATTCCCCCTTTATGGGCAAATGCACTGCGTCCCACATAGGGACTGTCGTGGGCAATCGGGTTGTTGGCCGTCTCTGCCACCGAGTGGGCAATTAGGGTGAGTTTAGCCAACGACTCCTCAGGGATTACAGTGTAGCCCATTTTCAACTGCAAAGTGGGGATAAGTGTGGCTAAGAAAGCATTTCCACAGCGCTCGCCAAAACCAACCAGTGTCCCTTGTACCTGACGGGCCCCCTCTTCTACGGCGGCAATTGAGTTGGCGTCGGCCATTGAGATGTCGTTGTGGGCATGAATGCCAATCTCAAATGACGGGAAGGCTTCCTTCACCGCTCGAGTAGCTTCTTTCACAAAAGAGGGCAAACTTGCCCCCCGGGTATCACAGAGGACTAAAGAAGTTGCTCCGCTATCACCGGCCGCTTGCAGGCATGCCATAGCATATTCGGGGTTCTCTTTATACCCATCATAGAAGTGCTCTGCATCAAAGTGGACCTCTTTGCCATTGGCTACTAAGAACGCCACCGTATCGCTAATCATCGCTAAATTCTCTTTTAGGGTGGTATTGAGGACATCGGTAACTTGAAAATCCCAACTTTTCCCAAAAATAGAGACCGCCGGTGTATTGGCACTCAGTAGAGATTTAAGGTTAGCATCGTCTTCCGGCTTAATGTTGCGCCGGCGAGTAGCCCCAAAAGCAACTAAACGGACACTCTTGAGGGGCAATGAAGCGGCTTTTTGAAAAAACTCTAAATCTTTGGGGTTTGAGCCGGGGTTTCCTGCTTCAACATAGTCGATGCCCAAATCATCCAAGAGGTTAACAATTTTTAGCTTATCTATTACTGAAAAAGAGATCCCCTCCCCTTGAGCACCATCACGCAAGGTTGAGTCGAAGATCTTTACTTTCTCGCCCCTTTTTTCAACCATGGTTGTGCTCCTTACTGACATCTTCCTTAACCGTTCCACTCACCTTCATATCCCTGGCAAGAGCCTCTTCTGAAAGCTCTTTCCACTGGATGTTTTCATCCTCGCCCTCAATCATCCGGTTAACCGCCGTTAAAAGACTCTTGAGGCTCGCCTCGATAACATCGGTGCTGACCCCCCTGCCACGGTAAACACCCCGACTGTCACTGATTTTCACCAACACCTCACCTAAAGCATCACGGTGTTCGGTAACGGCCCGTAATTGGTAGTCCTCCAAGACAAACGAGTAGTTGATAATCTTCTCAACCGCCTTAAAACAGGCGTAAACCGGACCGGTAGCCATCTCAACCGACTGCATCTTC
>JBAYSE010000179.1:0-2853 GCA_041676265.1 Sphaerochaetaceae bacterium | reverse complement strand
CCTCCTGTTAAAACATAACTACCGCAGTGAACCAGCTTTAGTTGAACTGTTTAATCTCCTTTTCAAAGAGGTTATGGTGGGAGCTCTTGAGGACTATGAAGCCCAATTTGAGAGTTTGCTGACCCGCAATGCCACTGAAGGCGTTGTCCCTAGAGTTGAGTTTTTCTTTAAAGAATTAGAAGAAGATACAGACAGACAAGATTTGGGTGAGAACATTGAAGCTGAAGCCTATGCCATAGGGGCTTTGCTTCGAAAGATGACCCAGAGCGATGAGTATCTAATCGCCAGCCGGGAGGGCCAAAGAAGGCCTCGTTATGAGGAGATTGCTATTCTGTTGAGAACGGGAAGCAACCAACTCTACTATGAAAGGGCCCTGCGGGCAGCCGGTATCCCTTACACCCTCTCGGCGGTCCACTCCCTCTTCTTAGAGGCTCCGACGAACGACCTCTACAGCATGCTTCAGTTGATTGTTTTCCCCGATGATAAACTGGCCTACTTGGCAGTTTTGCGCTCTCCCTTCGGTTACCTTAGTGATGAAACGACTTTAAGTTTGCTAGACCAATGGAAGGGGGATCCTTTTAAAACTGAGCCACTGGAGCCCCTTGAATTGGCAAAGTTTAATGCCTGCAAGAGGGTGTTCGTGCAATTAAAAGAGTTAGCGGCAACGGCTAGCATTGCCTCTTTAATCAGCTACCTGTGGTATGAGGGGGGGTACCGTAACCACCTGCTCAGAGACAGTCGTTACCAGGTCTACCTAGAACACTTTGACTACCTCTTCAACCTTGCCGTTACCTATGACCAGCGGGGGCAAGGGTTGAGCGAATTCCTCGATTTTCTCAGGCCCCGACTGGGGGATAAGGAAAAACTCGACGATATAGAGCCCCTCAAGGCCTTAGAGCAAGGGGTGAAGATTTTAACTATTCACAAATCGAAGGGGTTGGAGTTCCCCATTGTAATAGTGGCCAATATGGGAACAGTGCCCGGTAATCGAGGAAAACCCAATTGGCACACAGTAGAAACTGCTGAAGAATTGATAGTTGTCCCCAACCACATGCATCCGGTAGGCAAAGGGAAGCACAAAAATGTCCTCTTGGAGCGGGATTGGCAAGCGTTAAAGGCTATGGAGAGTGCGGAGATGAAGAGACTATTCTACGTAGCTTTAACAAGGGCAGAAAGTCACCTCTGTCTCTTTGGGTGTGAAACTAAAATGAATATGAGGGCTGAGTCTTGGAAAGAAAATTTTTTAGCCCTGTTTTTAAATTCACTAGAAGCCTTGCAAGGCAAGCCCGTTGTTAAGATCTACCCAATTGAAGATATCTCCAAGGAACAGCTTAGAACCTCCATCAAAACACAAAAGCTGGAGGAGAGAGTTGCTGAGATGGGACAAAAGTATTTGAAGGTCAAGCCCAATAGGGTAGCCCGGCAGAGCTCTTTCAGTGTTACCGAGCTGGCTAAGGATGAAATGGGTCAACTCGAAGGGCTAGAATTACCCGCTTTAGAGGCCGATTCGGTAATTGAAAAGTATAATTTAGCGCCTCTGTTTGGCTCTTGGGTTCACGCCCTCATACAAGCGGCAGCCACCAAGATGGGTGATGCTCCATTTTTGACAGTCTCTGATGGGGAGCGTTTACGCCCTAAAGAGCTTATGCGCTACCGCCTAGCGCAGGCTAATCTCCAGTTGCTCAGGGACTCTGCTCTCCTTCTGGCTAACAACTTCTTAAGCAGTGCCTTAGCCTCCACCTTATTAGCCGATAACCCCCTTAGCATTGAGAGTGAAGTTGCCTTTACCTATAGAGGGGAGGGGGGCGAGATTATTAACGGAATCGTCGATCTTTTAGTTCGCTATAAAGATGCGATTAAGGTTATCGATTTCAAAACAGATGCTCTGTTTAATCGGGAGGCTCACAGTGGCCAATTAGCCCTCTACCGTCAAGCGATGGAGCGCCTCTATAACTTACCTACCTCCTCGGCCGTGGTCTATCTACGGGATATAAAGATGACGGAGTGGGTTAATTAAGGGCTCTGGCAGCCTTCATAATAGAGGCCAAAGCCTCGGCTACCCGCCCTCGGCTGGTAGCGAAGTTAAAGCGGACGAAATGGTCCCATTCAGTGCCGAACCACGAGCCATCGTTCATGGCAATCGCGGCCTTTTGACCGAAGAAGCGGGAGAGAAGGCCTCCTTGCGGACTCTTCTTCACATCATAAAGTTCCCTGTTCTTCAGTGAATCAGCTACTACTTGTTCATAGATGGCACTACAGTCGATAAGACCAATAAAGGAGGCCTCCGGGGGGACGAAAAGGAGTCCGGTTGCGCTCTCTGTCAGGGTCTTTTCTATCCAAGCCATTTGGTCGCTTAAAAATTGATTGAGGGCCATTAACCACTCATAGCCCCCTTTATAAGCCGCACGAGCAGCCACTGAGGCTAGAATATCGGGGCTTGAACGCATTACCATCATACGACTCGCTAACAGGTTATGCATCTGGGGCGAAGAACTGATTACTGCAGAGAAGTGTTGCCCCGCAATATTGAAAGTTTTAGAGGGGGCAATACAGGTGGCACACTGCACAGCGGCCTCTTGGGCAAGGAGCCCTAAAGGGGTATGACTGTTTTGGGGGAAAGTTAAGTCGCCATGGATCTCATCGCTAATAATCGTTGTCTTGAAACGGGAGGCAATCTCTATTAAAGCGGTTAACTCTTCTCTATTAAAGACCCGCCCTGTTGGATTGTGGGGGGAGCAGAAGAGGATAAGGCGGGCTTTGGACTGGATTATTAGGCTCTGGAGAAGATCAAAGTCGAGGGTAAAATGTCCCGCTCCGTCGTAGAGCATGGGCCAAGGGACTAACTGACGTTTT
>JBAYSE010000178.1:0-2858 GCA_041676265.1 Sphaerochaetaceae bacterium | reverse complement strand
TCCCCGCCAACTCCCGAGAGGGTCCACATAGGATAGGCCTCGTTTTCTCCACCCAAGTCATAAATCTTAGAGACCCCTAAGCCACGTACTTGGAGTTCGCTCATCCCAACTTTAATGTTCTCAATAACGTGGTGCATCGCCTTATTGCTCATTAAGGCCGCACTCCGCATACATGCCAGTTCATTTTCACTCTTAACCATTCTCGGACGCATAACTAAATCATCTCCGTTGACGATAGTGTCGCAGGAAAACTGAGCTAAAGCTTTTTTCAAATCCCCGTAGACTAGTTGTGAGACAATATTGTACCCGGCAATAGCAGCTTTACCAACTTTAGACTTTTGGGTAACGTCGCGAATTGCCTCTTCAAGGGTATCGAGTTTAACACCGGGATACTCCGGGTTGGAGGATTCCCTAAAAGATTGTACTCTGCGAATCTCTTTGATTCTGGACCGGTCACTGGCGTAGGTCAAACTTTCAGGCCCAATTATTAAAAGCGGTAGTCCTTCTTGTCCCAACAGGACCCCGGCAGTTTCAAAAGAGGGCCAGTAGTCACTCAGATAACGGACAAATTGGGGCTCAGCTTCGTGGGCATAGGCCAGCAAGACATCAACTTCGGCCTCTTTCATCAATTTTTGAATGGCTTTATAGCGATCTAAAAATTCAGAATCTGGTATTCTTGGAAATTTAATCATATCTTTCTCCCCTCCTTTTCCATCTGCTCAATCCAGGATTCACAATATTTACGAACAAAGGGGGATAAGGTTTTCGCCCCGTCTTCGGTTATCACAAACCCTTCTTCCAGGCGGTTAGAACCGCCCGGTAGTCCGAACAAGCTAATATCTGTATTAACAGTTGTACCGGCCACAAAAAGCGCCTCCGTCTTTTCATTAGGATAGGGAGACTCTGCTTCTGCACAACCTATCCCGTGTAGTGGCGGGTAAACATCAAACTCAGAAAGGTTGGCTTGGGCAAAATGGGCCTTTACCGCTTTAACAAATTCTTTCATGGGGACTCCGGCCTTAAGATATGGCATTCCGGCTTTGCTGGCACCAATTAAGACATCTATCACTCTTATGGTCTCTTTGCTCAATTGACCAACACCAAAGGGGATTTCACAAGTAGCCACATACCCCTCATATTGGACGGCCAGAGCACACATTATCATGTCCCCATCTTCAATTACTTTGTCTGTTGGTCTTCCAATAATGGTGTGGGTGCGCTCTCCACTACCCAATACGGTAAAAATTACATGCTCGGCTCCCTCTTTTCGAGCAGCACCTTCTATGAGGCCTGCAGCCTGTAGTTCCGTCATACCGATTAAATCACTCTCAATGAAAACTTTAAAAGCGGCATCGGCAATGCGGTTAGCCTCCGCCAAACAAGCTATTTCAGTTGCACTTTTAGTTAGGCGCATTTTTTGGATTATTGGGTTACAGTCAACAATCTCAGCGGCAAAGGCACTCTTAATAGTTTCCCAGAGTGGCTGTGTCATCGCATCAATTCCCACTAAACCTATGCGCTTAAAATCGCCCTCTTTCTGCCGTAATTCTTCAGCCAGAGTGGGAAAATCCGTATAGGATGCTAGGGGGTATTCAATGGCATCGGGTACGGTAGCACATAGGAAATCCGGTACGAGCCTGATATCAGGCCAGACAGACATTTCATGAGCTACCTGCTCGCCTTCCGGTGCACATAATAGGATTGGTTCGCTTACCCTTCCAATAATCAACGCACTGCGTTCGAACATCGGCCAATAATTTGATACATAGCGTAAATTTTCTTTACGGTACTCATCCCCATAGATAAGCATAACCGATAAATCTTTTTCACCCATCAGTTTTTGTAAGGTCGAAATTCGGTCTCTAAACTCTTCTTTTGAAATTTTAGGTTTATTCATCCCCCTCTCCCGTCATAAAATCTATTCAGAGTGAGTGACGCTCCGACTATGGAGCGTCACTACATCCGTTAACTTGAATCAGAACCAGCTGTACTGATCTATGTCGGCTGCCCAAATCGGCCCGGTTGGCGTGGGAACCCATTTGTCAACAGCTTCGCCTCTAATAATTTTATCAAGCATCTCTACAGAAAGAGCACCCTCTGTAAAGGGGTCCTGAGCTACGCTTGCATAGAGTTCTCCATCAAGCAATTTGTCTCTGACGATCAAATCCTGACCCTGGCAGAAAAGCCCAAATTTGCCGGCATAACCTGCTGCTTGAATCGCAGAATAGGCCCCTTGGAACATACCACCGTCTTGTGCAACCACAACATCGATTCTGTTCCCATATTTGGTAAGCATATCTTCCATAATTGCCATTGCTTTAGAAGGATCATATTGGGCATATTGATGGTCATTAAGGATGTTTACATCTGTGCCTCCAAGAACCTCATTTAAGCCAATTGTTACATTTTCGGTGTAGCTGGAACCGGGACTGCCCTCAATATAGATCATATTCTTGGATGAGCCGGGATTTTCTTTAAAATATTGGACAATATTGCGTCCTAACCAACGCCCAATCTCAACTTCGTCAGAGGCAATCATACAAGGTACCAAATCGAGGACTGAATCGGCAACAACGGTATTAACTGCAACCCATGGAAGTTTAGTAGAATTTAAGTATTCTACCAAAGGTGGGGTTGAAGCTTGGTCCCCTGGCCAATAGATAAGAGCATCGTACCCGTCAGCTACGGCTGCTTTAAATTGAGAGAGTTGTTTGTCTGCATTCTCCTCCCCGTCTACAATCTGAACCGAATACCCAAGTTCTTTTGCTTTTTCACGCACGGCCTCTTGTAGCGGAGCTCCATAGGGAGCAGTATAGTAAGCGCTTGACATGAAAATCTTTTTTCCGCCCGGCGCAGCT
>JBAYSE010000177.1:0-2879 GCA_041676265.1 Sphaerochaetaceae bacterium | reverse complement strand
TCCTGTTCAATATCCTCTACATCGAAGGAGGAGGCACTGCTGCGTTCTGTTAAGAGTTCCAGCATTAAAGTGTACTCTTCTTCTAAAACTTGTTGCTCAATACTCATACTTATCAATAATCTCGATTGGAAAGGCGTTCAAATAATCGCTTTAGCATAACAGAAGCCTCTTTACTTTTCAATTTGGCGATATCATTTAAGGCTCTAATACTGTAGGCGTTGGCAATTTCGCTGGCACTTTTCACCCCACCTAGGTGGTGAACTAAAGCAATAGCTTGCCTTGAACGTCGCTTTGTCATTCTCCCTTTGAGGATTAGAGCATGCAAACTTCTCTCTTCTACAGCTCTGGAGAGCTCGCCATGCAGGGCCTGCAAAAGGGGGAGAGTAGGGATGCCACTCAGCAGATCTCGCCCCACCTCTTTTCCCAGCTTTTTGGCTTTGCCGTTGTAGTCTAAAATATCGTCTTGAATCTGGAAAGCCATCCCCATGTTGTACCCTATACGGTGCATCAAGTATTGCTCACTCTTGGGTGCCTGAGCTACGGCAGAGCCGGCATAACCGCTTAGGGCAAAGAGGGAAGCTGTTTTCCCTCCGATGCGCCTAAGGTAGGTTGCCTTAGAAATTGAGAAATCGCCTATAGCTCCATCCTGACTCAGTTCACTCTCACAAAGGCGGCTAAAGGTGTTAGCCACAGTGGCTGTTTCAAGGTCTCCCTCTTGGGAGTTAACGAGGGTCATCGCTTTAGAGAGGAGATAATCCCCCGCTAAGACGGCTTGTTTAGCACCCACTTGAGAGTAGAGAGTTGCCCTGCCACGGCGCAAAGTCGCCCTGTCGATAATATCGTCATGAATTAGGGAGGCTAAGTGGACCATCTCCAACACACTAGCGATACGTAACACCTTTTCACGGAACTCCCCTGAACCCAAACGGGCGCCTATCATGGCCAAAGCCGGGCGTAGAAGTTTACCACTGTTACGTAGCTGTTCTTCCAAAAGTCCCCTTACAAAAGGATGAGCCGTAGCGATTGTCTTAAGCAAAAGGTCATTGACAGCCGCTAAATCGGCTCTGAGTAGGGGCTCATCCTTCCAAAATTTATCCATCACTTCTCTACAATTTCCCTCTGCTTGGCTAAGCGACGCTCCATTTGACGGCGGGTGAATTCGGGTTCATCCATGAAGAGGTAGGTTTTTTTAGCCAAGGGGGTCTTGTTCCAAAGCTTCTTTAAGAAAGGCATAACCCAATAATCGAGACCAAAGGCTCTACCGGCGCCTCCCAGCATCACAATCGAGACCGCCATGAACCAGATAATCTCTTTACCGGCTAGGGCTCCAATTAGGAACATTATGGAGAGTCCAATCGAGACAATAGCCGCCGGGAAGGTGAACAAACCACCGATGAAACAGAGACCGATAGCAATCTCAGCGAGGACTATCATGACTTGGAAGAAGTAGGGAGCGGCTGCCACGAAGGTTGAGTTAATCCAGTTAAAGAGCGCTGTAGGCTCCTTCAAGAGAGGGGGCGCAAATTGTTGAACGGCATCTGTGGCTGCCCCACTGGCAGCAGAGACAGTGTCGGCAACTGCCTGAGTAGCCGCAGTCACAGCTCCGGTTGCCGCTGTAACTGCCTCCGTAGCGGTACTTACCGCAGCTGTCGTTGCTGCTGTGACCGCCTCAGTGGCAGCTGTTACGGCCGCTGAAGCTCCGGAGACGACTCCTCCATCGGCGGGAGGTCCCCAGTAGACCTTGCTACCGGTCTTATCGGTTAGCCAACCACCGGTTACTTTAGAGATTCCCTCTATGAGCCACATGACCCCGAGGTACATCCTCAAAAAGACAATCCAATAAGAGGGGACGCGGTAGGCTGCCATTCCCCCAATCAGCGAGCGGCGGTGTTTAATGTTGAGAATTTCATGTTTGAAATAGTTCCAAGCACCATTAATACCACATAAGCCTGCTTGGTAGTACATATTGACCAAGTGTTTTACGGCTTGGGCAAAGAACCCTGAAAAGACAATCCCGTTGTTATCGGAGACAGCATAGCGGCCGCCGATTGAGACCATAAAGCCATGGAAGTTGGATTTGAAGGGGGCCACGGGTTTAACTTTGAGTCCCAACTCCCCTCTGATAGCCTGGATAATACCATTGGCAGCCACGGCGGCGGTTTGTTCCGCCGCTTCGACTACCTGAGGTAGAGGCTTGCCATCCTCCATAAACCAGATGCCGTCACCGGCAAGATAGACGTTATCGTAGTCGGGGCTACGCATATAAGCATCAACTTTTTTCCGCTGTACTTTACCGTCGGTTAACTCTAAAGCATGGGCAAAACTGGTACCCCTGATACCACAAGTCCAGATTAAAGTTTTGGTTTTAATCTGCGTCCCATTTTTAATAGTCAATCCTTCCTCGTCAACATTGACAATTAGACTATTGGTCAGCACTTTGACGCCATGTTTTTCCATGTAAGCGATAGCTTTGTTACGGGGTTTATCACCTAGCATGTTAAGGATACTTCCGAGGGCTTCAACGTTAATGAGCTGTACTTCATTATAGTCTACCCCATGTTCCTTACAGAGGATGGGAAGCCACTCCAACAGTTCTCCAATCATTTCAACGCCGGTGAAACCTCCTCCGGCAACCACAAAAGTGAGCATTTGAAGACGTTTTTCAGTATCTTGCTCATAGGAGGCCTTGCGGATAATGTCTTTAATATGGCGCTTAATATTAAGGGCGTCGGCAATACTCCAGAGGTAGAACGAATGCTCTTTAACTCCGGGGATATTGAAGTCGGTCGCTTCTGCTCCCGTGGCAATCAAGAGTTGATCGTAGGAGTAATCTCCTTTCACCCCATTGAGGACCTGCTTTTTGAAATCGATTGTTTTTA
>JBAYSE010000176.1:0-2888 GCA_041676265.1 Sphaerochaetaceae bacterium | reverse complement strand
CGGGTTAACCGAGGATTGACCGGTATCATAGCTTCGCGCCTCCTCAGGAGCCATAAAGTCCCCTCGCTGGTGTTGGCCTATGTTGATGGCAACCAGGTGCGGGGCTCGATGCGCAGTGGTAACAACTTCAATACCCACGACTTCTTAGAGCTCTTTGGGGAGCTCTTTACCGACTATGGGGGGCACCGCTGTGCCGGTGGCTTTAATATGGAACTTGAAAACCTCCCCCTCTTAAAGGAGCAACTCCAAACCTACTTTGAACACTATGAGGGGGAGACCCACGATGGAGATGAGGTTGTCACCATCGATGTGGAGCTTCCGATCGATTACCTTAACCCCTCTTTAATTGAATTGGTTGAGGCTTTAGAACCCTATGGCGAGGGGAACCCACCGCTCCAGTTCTTAATAAATAAAGCTAAGGTTGAGTCGATTCAATACATGGGGCAGGGAGGTATCCATCTGAAGTTACAACTGCGCCACGGAGCTTACAGCTGGCCCGCCCTCTATTGGAATGGGGCTGAAATGGTGGGAGAACTCTTCGAAGAGGGGGACTACGTTGATGTTGTTTTTAAAATGGGGCGCAACTATTTCCGTAACAACGAAACATTACAGTTAACTATAGTTGCCATTAAGAAACACTTCACCCCCATCGAAGAGATAATGGGTGGATAGCTTGACAAAAAAGGGGATATTAGTAAAAATAGGCTCTATTCTTGAGTTTCGCAGTTAATCTGACTGAAATCGGGTAATAATTAATTGTGGCTAAAGAGGTAATGCCTCCTTAGCCATAACATTTTTATTGGGCAAGTAGATTTACTTCTTAGTAGCTGCTGCCAGTTCCCTTAAGCCGGTCTTTAGGTAGTTCTTTCTGGTAATGTCTAGTGAGAACTCTTGGCTCATCTTCTGAATCACAGTGTCACAGTAGGCACTACAGAAAATATCAGGAGCCACTTCTACTACATTCGCTTCTCTCAGTGATCTAACTATCTGACTCACCGGTATCTCCCCGGAAAGTCGCTTCTCTAACAAACGTAACAACAGCAGTGCTAAGAAGCAGGTAAGAAAATGGGCATCAATACTCTCTTGTGTACGTACAAAAGCAGGCCTTGCCCTCAATTGACTCTTGGTAATCTTGAAACTCTCTTCAATCTTCCACAGTCCACGATACATATCTATGATGTCTCGAGGGGTCACTGGACGATTCAGTTCTAGTAAATTGTCCGCTCTAAAGCGAGCAGAGCCAGTGAAGGCAGGCTCTCCTTCCTCTATGCCAATTACGTTACTACATAGCAAGTAATATCCATCAAGTAACTCATCTGCATCAACTCTGTCGTTGTCTAAATAGCGACTCAGTTCTACATCGGGCAGTACATCACCACTTTTAGAATCAAAAGCTTCCTTTGCAAAATATTTGTTCGCTCCATGAGTGTTGAGGGGAGAGCCGTACTGTAGAGCACTTTCAATTGCCTTGTTGCGTTCATGTCGAGCACGTTCTTGGTATTTGCGACTCCAGAAGGCAACTTGTACCTCATTAACCGTAACACGCTTCCTCTTTCCTGTTTTAAACTCTTTTACCCAAATAGATACTGGCTGCAGTCGACTTTTGTACATATAGTTGCCATCATCCATCACCACATAGTCGTTTTCATCTAAGATCCAAGCGCGGGTTGCATCAGTGGTTCCAGAACCTCGTATTGAGCTACTAAACACATAACCACCCCGGTTAATAATAATTTCAGCACGGTTCTCCCCACTCATCATTGCTTTATCGGCAACATAGATAACACTACCGCCATCCAGATTTTCACTAACTTCGCCCATGATTGGTGAAAGGGTAAGACAGTCGTTGGTGTTGCCTCTGAATAGCTCATAGGTAACCGGAATGCCATCACTGTCTAAAAGTAGACCCATCTGTACGATAGATTCTTTGCGTCTCTCTTTAGAGACCCCTCGCGCACGTAAGGCATCTTCTACATCACTCTCCCAGTAGTAGTTCGTCACATCGTAGTACATGAGAGTCGTATCTCGATTATACTGTTCACTCACTCGCTGATGCAGATGACGCATTAGGGCACTCTTATGTTTGCTAAAGAAGGGTAAACTTCTATACACATCATCTTCACTAAAGCTCATGTCACCTATGAGACGATTGCGCTTCCTCCAGGTTCCAAGCTTACTCTCTGGAAAGAGAATACGCCCATAAACAAGCATTTGTAGTACCGTATTGTGGTTAAAGGAGGCTTTGGTGTATCTACGTCGGTTGTTCACAAAGTAATCGATATCTAATTCATGGTAGAGCTTGCTGAGTACCAGCATCCCGTAGTTTACAATTAGATCACTACTTTTAACATTGATCTGTTCTCCCGCGGTAAGCTGTGAAGCAGAGAATCGTTCATTGAGTGAAAGCTCTAAAGTAATCTTACTCTCTTTAGTTCTTCTCTTTGCCTCTTCTTTGAAGTGGGCGATAGGATCTTCATAGATTCCTTCAAATTCGTCGAGGTAGCCGATACGCTCTACAAAGAAGGCCTTGCTCTTGCCTTTAATTCTACGCTTTTCATAGTAATTGAGTAAGGTGCGCCCTGTTTTATTTTCCACCAGTGTTACGAGATACATCGCGTTCTCTCCTATAGAAGACAATCCTATAGATTCTTTTAAAAGGAGTATACCACAACCCTGAACTTAACACAACTATGCCATACTACATGTTTAATAAAAAAGAACAAAAAATGACGCTTTTGGCGTCTATTCACTCTAGGACAACGATTATTCAATAATTCTATAGGAGGCTAACTGCGAAACTCCGGAGGAGGTTCCCCTCGGTGTTAATCGAGAGGGCATCAAAGGGCCTCAGTTTTAGGACCACTTCAAGGATGTATTTTATATAGCTT
>JBAYSE010000175.1:0-2975 GCA_041676265.1 Sphaerochaetaceae bacterium | reverse complement strand
TGCGGAAGAACTCTTTCTCTCCCAATTGAAAGGGATTAGCGACCCTGAAGAGAAAAGGAAAACTATTGGGCGTCTCTTTATAGAGGTTTTTGAAAAAGAGGCACGTGCAGTTGGCGACACGGGCTTTCTGGCCCAAGGGACCCTCTATCCCGATGTTCTTGAGAGCCTTTCAGGGAGGAGCTCGGTAAGGGTCAAAAGCCACCACAATACCGGAGGTCTCCCCAAAGATCTGCGATTTACTCTACTGGAGCCCCTTAGGGAGCTCTTCAAAGATGAGGTGCGTCTATTAGGTAAAGCCCTTGGATTACCCGATAAAATAGTCTACCGTCACCCCTTTCCGGGACCCGGCTTAGCGGTTCGTTGTGTAGGAGAAGTCACGAAAGAGCGGCTCGATACCCTTCGCGAAATTGATGCTATCTATATTGAGGAACTCAGAGAACACCACCTCTATGACGAAATTTGGCAAGCCCTAGTTTGCCTCCTTCCGGTTAAGAGCGTTGGCGTGAGAAACGGGGAGAGGAGTTACGAAGAGGTCTGTTCTCTTAGAGCCGTCCTCAGTGAAGATGCTGTCACAGCCGACTGGTACCATTTCCCGCCGGCTGTGTTACAAAAGATTTCTAGTCGGATTTGCAGTGAAGTACCAAGAGTAAACCGAGTACTTTACGATATTACCGCCAAACCCCCAGGGACGATTGAGTGGGAATAATCTAGTCCAATTTGTAAAAAAATTGTGTTGACAACCAGTCGTCGTATGCTACAATAGTTTATACATCCACTGGAAGAATTAATGTAATTCTTTATAATAAGTGGAATAAAGGGTGGGGGCGATTATAATTTGATTACAACTGGATTCATTAAGCAAGATAGTGGTGCACTGAAGAACCAACTGCTACTTAAAGAGAGAAACCTGAAACAACTCTTTGACCTCATTGTAACTGAGGGGGAGATTTCGCGGGCTGCACTGGCCTCTAAGACGGGTCTCAGTCCCACAACTGTCTCGGCTTTGACTGCCGAATTGATGGAGAGTGGCTTGATAGTCAGCAGCGGTATCGACAAGAGCAATCGCCTTGGGCGCCGCGCTCTCTTATTTAGGGTAAATCCCGATAGATTACAGTTGCCCACCTTCGCTTTTGAGAGGTTTGGCTTCCGCTATATCCTCTACGACTTGGCCTTTAATGAGTTGGAAAACATCTTCTTTCCTATTGAAGAGAACACCGATTATATAGCTAACCTGCCCAATTTGATTCAACAGAATTCAAAGTTACTGGATCTGTCAAAGTGTGCCGCTGTGTGTGTGATTTTACCGGCTATAGTCGATTTGAAGGGGCATAAGATAATCTCGACAGTCCTTAATGTTGGTAATCAACACGATTTGTTCGACAGTTTGAGCCATATTTTTAAGACTAGACCCATAGTAGTCGGTAACGAGTCGGCGTTTTATGCCTATGCTGAAAAAGAGTTCGTCATTAACAGAAAAGTGCAAAATCTAGTCTATATTAATATTAATGTAGGGGTAGGGGCCGGACTGGTTTACCAAGGGAAAATTTACCGAGGTTCCTTTGGGATGGCTGGTGAATTTGGCCATACTTCTATCGATATGAATGGACCACTATGCGTATGTGGTAATCGAGGGTGCTTGGAACGGCTTATCAGCACCACCCAAATAGTGGAACGATTTAAGGCTATCAAGGGCGAGAAGCTTAGCGCGCAAGAATCTCAGAGTTTAACATTGGAGAAGGTAGCCGAGGCCTTTATCGCCCACGATCCCCAAGGGGTTCAAGTGATGCGTGAGGTTGCCTCTATTATTGCTTTTGGAATGAAAAATGTGCTGAGAATCTTTGATCCTGAAGTGATTGTGGTAGGGGGTGGGATAGAGATTTTTGGTCCCGCTTTCCTTGAGATGCTAAAAGAGTTCTTAACTAACGGTGGAACAAGCATCTTTAGGATTGAAGCTGAGGTACGTTACACGGAACTAACAATTGCTTGCAAAAACCGAGGGGCGGCTAAATACTACGTAGACAACATTATGAATATCATGCAACAGCAAGCTAAAGAGGTGATTTTTTGCTAATTATGGTGATGAAACCAGACTTGTCTGGTTGAAGATAGGAGGAGGAAATTATGAAGCATGCAGTAGCAGTAAGTACCAATACTTACCACGGCTTCTCCCTCGAAGAGGCTTTGAAGGGGATTAGTGCAGCCGGGTTTAAGTATGTTGAACTTACGGCAGTTAATGGTTGGACAGAACACGTCAAGTCGACGATGAGTGAGGCAGAAATTGAAGAAGTCAAAGCGTTACTCAGAAAGTACGACTTGAACCCCATCGCTCTGAGTGGTCACTGCGATTTGATGGATGCTAAGCGTTTAAACGACTTTGTAGATAACATCAGATTGGCTGGCAAATTGGGGTGTAAATTCATCGTCTCTTCAACAGGGGAAGCCCACTTCGGAGAGAAAGAGGTGGTAGCCGATGATCTTTTAGCTGAGAACATCAAGAAAGTGTTACCGGTATGTGAAGAGTTGGGCATCCAAATGGTATTGGAGACTCATGGTGAGTATGGGTTAGGCTCAGATCTGAAGCGAGTTGTAGATTTAGTCGGGTCAAAATGGCTCGGTATTAACTACGATACAGCTAATGTTTTGTTCTACGGGAAAAAATTACCTGAAGATGACATTAAAGATTGTGCCGAAGATGTCCTTTTCGTCCATGTCAAAGATAAGGGCGGTGAGGCCTCAGAGTGGGATTTTCCCGCTCCAGGTAAAGGGTGGCTTAAGCTGAAGGAGACAATTGATTACCTAGAATCTAAAGGTTTTACAGGGCCTCTCAGCACAGAAGTTGAATTTACCGAAGCATTTACAATGCGCGATAAGAAGCCAGAAGATCTTTCAGTAGTAGACGCTGCTGTTAAAGACGCTTATGACTTCTACAAAAAACACGGATATTTATAAGAAGACAAGTTAGGTAAGGTGTTCGT
>JBAYSE010000174.1:0-3006 GCA_041676265.1 Sphaerochaetaceae bacterium | reverse complement strand
CATCTTAGTAGTGGGTAAGCATCTTGTCAGTGGCACTCTGCACCAATTCCTCTTACCCCTTAAGGATTATAAATTTGTAATTAGCGTCCTCTACTTAGGACTACTTTCCACCATGGGGACCTCTTTTTTAACCAACTTAGTTTTATCCCATCTAGAGGCCTCCAAGATGAGCGTTTTCTCCAATTTGGGAACTATCATTACCGTTATCGCCAGCGTAGTCTTCCTAAAAGAGGAGCTTTACTACTACCATATAATCGGTTCGCTCTTAATTATCGGCGGTGTTTTAGGTACTAATTTCTTGGATAAAAAGAGGGCTAAACGCCAGAATAGCACCTAGCCCTTTGAACTACTAATATTCAGTTATAAGGAGATAACGAGCCGGTTCGTCTTCCTCAATGGCAGGGAACCTTGGAAGAGTTTCATAAAAGCGGTTGTCAACTTTGTCGTCGTTGACCGAGCTCACCTCTCCTAATAATACTCGCCCGCTACCCACTTCCCCGTAGAAACGGTGGTAGAGCCCCGGCACTAAACTGATACTCTCTCCGGGCTTAATGGTAATAACCTCGCCCGCCTTAAAGGTCCGCTTGGTACCATCAATACTGACAGTGACAGGCGTATCCATTTTCTCCTCATTTTCATCTGAGTTCCACAGCTCAACTAGGAGATTTCCGCCACCACGGTTAATAATATCTTCCATTTTTGACCAGTGGAAATGGATTGGGGTCTCTTGGTCCTCCCCGGTGATTAAAAGTTTTTCGGCATACGCTTTAGGATAGGTCTCTTTGTCGTGCAGGTTCCCATTTCTGAGGGTCAACATAATAAGGCCTCTTTTATCGAAATCGGCACTGCCGAAATCGGTGATGTCCCACCCCAACATATTGTCCTTAATCTCCTGGCTACTCTCTTGCATTCTATTCCAGTCGGCAGGCGTCCATCTGACAAAAGGGGGCAGTTTAAAACCATGTCCCTCAATAAAGGCAATTGAGTCGTCGATGATGGCGTTAATCTCTGATCTTTTCATATTTCCTCCACAAAAATTTAATTTGCAATACTCTTTCTCGCCTGATAGCGATCAAATGAAACGGCGGCGATGAGGACTAAACCTTTAACCAGCTGTTGTACATAGTCGTTGACGTTCATCATTATCATTCCATTGGTCAAAACTCCCATAATTACAACACCAATAATTACCATGCTAAGACGGCCCTCGCCACCACTTATACTGACCCCTCCGAGAACAACAGCCGTGATAACATCCATTTCATACCCCTGCCCAGCCTTGGGCTGACCACTGTTAATTCTTGACAGGAGAATAATCCCCGAAAGGCCTGAGAGGAATCCACTCATCCCGTAAACGAGGTATTTGACCCGTTTGATGTTGACCCCTGAGAGCCGGGTGGCCTCTTCATTACCCCCCACTCCGTAGATATAGCGCCCAAAACGGGTTTTTACCAAAAGGACTATGCCAAGGGCAAAGATAAAAGCCATCACAATAACAGGGATGGGGATTATCCAAAGGTACCCCTGACCTAGTTTTGCGAATGTTGAGGTAAATCCAAACACAGGCAATCCTCCGGTGATGATATAAGCTAGCCCCCTTAAACTAGTCATCATACCGAGGGTAGTAATCAGTGGAGGGACATCCAGTTTGTTGATAAAAAATCCATTTAGTAGACCAATTACGGCACTGACTAGCAACATAATAGCAACAGAGAGTACCGGGGGAACATTGAAAAGCATGAGTTCGGCAGCTCCCACACCGGCTACTCCAATAATCGAGCCCACTGAAAGGTCAATTCCTCCGGTCAAGAGCACCATAGTCATCCCGACGGCACAAATGCCGACAATCGATACCTGCCGTAATATGTTGAACAGGTTCATCGGCCGCAGAAAATTGTTAGAAGTGAGTGAAAAGAAAATAAATAGTATTATTAGAACAATTAGAATCCCATAATTTGAAATAATTTGTTGTACTTTTTTTTGGTCCATTGTAATCCTCTATTAACTAAATTGAAGCGTATTCTAAAATCTTACGTTGCGAGAAATCGGCTTTTTCCAACTCACCATTAATCTTCCCGTCTTTCATAACCAGTATTCGGTCGGACATCCCGATTAACTCAGGCATCTCGGAAGAGATCATTATGATGCTTTTTTTCATCTCGGTCAGACTCCGCATTAACTGGTAGATTTCCTGTTTAGCCCCTACATCAATACCTCGAGTAGGCTCATCAAAGATCAAGATATCACACTTGGTAGCTAAAAACTTAGCGAGGACAACCTTTTGTTGATTCCCCCCACTCAAATTCTTAGCCGGGGTCTTTAAATTATGGGTCTTAATGTGCAAATCATCTTTTAAAGAGTCACAGAGCACTACTTCTGCTTGCTCGTCTATCAAGAGGTATTTTGTCAATTGCTTTAAGATACTGAACGAGATATTGGTTTTAACGGGGAGCGATAAAACCAACCCCTGGTTCTTGCGGTCCTCGGGGATGAGACCAATTCCATAAGCTAAAGCTTTTTCAGGCGATTTAATCTCGATTTGTTCCCCTTTTAAAGTAACTGTTCCCTTCTGTTTCTCATCAGCACCAAAGAGCGCTAGGGCCATCTCAGTCCTACCAGCGCCTACCAGGCCACCAAAACCCAAGATTTCACCCTCGTGCAGGTCAAATGTGATGTCGGCGACATTCTCATTGGTGAGGTTGGCTACTTGTAAAACAGCTTTACCGATCGGCCTTTGGCGCTCCGGATAATCGTTGACAAGTTCCCTGCCCACCATTAGTTCCATAATCTGGTTTTTGTCGGTGGCTGAAATTTCTAAGGTGTCGATATAAGCACCATCGCGCATCACCGTAACTCGGTCGCAAAGGGTGAAGATTTCCTCCAATCGGTGGGTAATATAGATTATTGTGACGCCCCGCTTTTTTAACCGTTCGACAATCTTAAACATTGCTTCGGTTTCGTTGTCGGTTAGTGAAGCTGTAGGCTCATCCATAATGAGGAGTTTTG
>JBAYSE010000173.1:0-3008 GCA_041676265.1 Sphaerochaetaceae bacterium | reverse complement strand
TCCTCCTAAAGAGAGGCCTTTTTTCAAGGAGGTCTACCCATCGCCTTTCGATTTCAAGCACAATTTACTGCTTCTAACCCCGAACGATGCCCCCTTATTTAGTGAGCAAAATAGTGGCGAATATCTAGAGTATGTAACTCAGACTATCTATGAAGCCCTGCAAGCCTCTAACGGAGGAGCCTTGGTTCTCTTCACCAGTTACAAGATGTTAGAAGAGGTGGCCAATAACCTACGCGATAAACTCAAAGCTCTCTCTATAGAGCTCTTAATGCAAGGACAGAAGGAACGCTACTCGCTTCTACAAGAGTTTTCGCGGCTAGAAGATAGTGTTCTTTTTGCGACAGATTCTTTTTGGGAGGGAGTTGATGCTCCCGGCAGTACTCTACGCATGGTCATTATTGTGAAGTTACCGTTCCGTGTCCCCACTGACCCAGTCTTTAAAGCTCGCCAAGAGGCCCTCGACAATGAGGGTAAAAGTGGATTCTTCTCACTAGCCCTTCCGGAGGCGACCATGAAACTCAAACAGGGGTTTGGGCGGCTTTTGCGCAACACAGTCGACAGCGGTATTGTTTTAATTTTAGACAGTCGTGTTGTTAATAAGCAGTATGGCAAGTGGATGCTACGGGCCTTACCGGAGTCTTTTCACCCCGAGACCACGATTACAGGCATCCCCTTAAAGATCGAAGCTTTTCTATATAAATGAGGGCTATCTATAAAAGAGAGCCCTGCAATTAGTCTAAACTCTCTTTATGAGATTATTGCTAGAATATCGCTCATGTGGAGAATAAGATAATCTTTACCTGCACTGGACACGGCTGTACCGGCATATTTGTCGTACATCACTTTGTCCCCTTTTTTGACGCTGATTGTCTCATCATCGCCAATGGCTACGACTTCGGCAATTTGGGTCTTCTCTTGGGCGGTTTGCGGAATAAAAATACCTCCGGCCGATTTTTCTTGGATTTCTTCCATCTTGACCAATACACGGTCTCCTAGCGGTTTAATCGTCATAAATTCCTCCTGTATCTACTCTAAATAGTTTTGATTGCAGATTATTAAATCCTCTTGCAATATACGCACAAAGCGAGAGCCGGTCAAGCAAGTCGCTCCTTTCCTTTTGAGCAAACCTTTATTATATTGAGAGCAGTGAGGGAGAATACGGTGCCAGAAGTCGACAAAAACTACCACAAAGCCTTGAATGTCTGTATAGAACGCTTAGCCACGGAAGAGGGCGCTAGCCCCATTAGGGTAGCGCTCCGTTTCTACCGTCTAGGGGTTGTGCTTAGCCGCTTAGGAGAGATGGGTAAAGCAATCGGGTGCTTTAATACCGCCTTCACTATGCGCGATAGAGAATTTGAATTGAAAGGAATCGGCCGTCAATGGCGAGCGTTCCATGACTACCAGATGGCAATCTATATCCTCGGTAAAAGACGGAAGTATATCGCCTCTTTAGCCGAAGGCGATATGATTCATGATCTCATCAAACAGCGGTGGCTTAAGTTGAATCAAGAGATTGAGAATTCGGAGATTCCTTTTAGAGGGAAAAATTTAACTCATTGGTACAAAACAATTAAAATTGATTTTCCTTGGGAACAAGAAGATTTACAAGACCTCGATAGTAGTGCGGTGGGACACAGTGAGGAAGCCGAGCTCTTGGAGTGTGTAAAAATTACACAATAATAGGAATTAATAGTGCTACTGTAACTTTTTGCCTCATTGGCGCGATTGCTTTACTATTTTAGGTTGAAATCGATATTTACTAAATAACTACCTTGTAAAGAAATAAGAAAGAATTAGGTTTCTCATGTTAATTGGCACTAATATTGCTTGTATTATAAGCAATAGGAGGAAGACATGAAACGTAATAGTAATATTTTGAATGCCAATAACTCATTTGATGACGAGAATATCCTCTCTATGTATTTAAAAGAGATTAACCGCATTCCACTTCTTACCAGAGAAGAGGAGGACAAGTACGCCCGTCTAGCTGCTGAAGGCGATGAAAAAGCTCGCAAGAAAATGATTGAATCTAACCTTAGATTTGTCGTAAATCAAGCTAAAAAATACCAGAACCAAGGGATTCCTCTGATTGACTTAATAAACGAAGGGAATATCGGGCTGATGAATGCCCTTGAAAAATATGATGTAGAGCGGGGTTACCACTTTATTAGTTATGCCGTTTGGTGGATTAGACAGGCCATTTTAAAAGCAATTTGTGAGAAATCCAGAACTGTCCGTCTACCCCTTAATAGGGCCAACGAACTAGTCCAAATTCAAAAAGTGCAGCACAAATTGATGCATGAGAGTGGCGAAGAACCCACAATAGAAGAGATTGGCGAAGCGGTCCAACTGGATGCCCAACTGGTAGGAGACCTCCTTTCAATCAGTCGCGATATGGTTAGTCTTGATGCTCCGGTCTTTGGGGACCCGGCCAATTCAACCGTTGGCGACTTCGTTGAAGATGAGTACCGTTCTGCTGAAGATATCTTAATGGAAAAAGCCCTTAGGGACGATATCAACCAAGCTTTAGAGATCCTTAGCGATAAAGAACGCGAGATTGTTGAGATGCGCTTTGGTCTTAACGGAGCTATTCCCATGTCCTTAAAGGAGATTGGTGAGATTTACAATCTTACCAAAGAACGCATTCGCCAGATTGAGAAGAAGGCGATTGAACGGATCAAACAACCCGCCCATTTAGCGGCGCTTAAGTCTTATACTGCCTAAAGGCTTTAAACCCTCTCTGATTGACAGAGAGGGTTTTCTCATATAAATTAAGCCATTACTAAATAATGAATAGAATTTTAAAACCCTACATTTAGGAGGAGCTTTTTGATGGATAAAAGTGGAAAGAAGTATGTCTACTATTTTGGACAAAAGAAGGTAGAAGGGACAGCCAAAATGAAAGAGGTGCTTGGTGGCAAAGGTGCCAACCTCGCCGAAATGACTAGTATTGGTTTACCAGTCCCTCCCGGATTTACCATAAGTACTGAAGCTTGTGCGCACTACAG
>JBAYSE010000172.1:0-3010 GCA_041676265.1 Sphaerochaetaceae bacterium | reverse complement strand
CTGAGCCAGGATCAAACTCTCCGTTATTTAATTAACTCTAGCTTTTGTGCCAGAGTATAACTTCAAGTTAGCCTAGCATATACAAACTCTCGCTTGCAAAATTGACTAGGAAGCCCTTACACTCCTATAAGGTTCACACCTTATAGATTGTAAAAACTTACAATACTTCTCTCTTTCCTTCGCTTATCAATGTCATAAATCGAAGCAGCTCTTAACGAGCAAATTTGGCTCTTGGCCAAGCACCTCTTCGCAAGCGTGCTCAACTAAGATACAGGATAGACCTGCTAGTGTCAAGGTCCCTACCGCTTGTAAAGCCCCTCTCTAGCCAAACCGAAGTGGATATTAACTGTTTTCTCAATTCTCGTCTAGTGGTTTTCTACTTTTTTTTATTTTTTGCAAAAAGGGCGACAAAAAGGAGAATTTATTGTACAATTTTTTATAGCAAAGGAGGAAAAATTGATGAATTTAGTATTCCTAGGCCCTCCGGGAGCTGGAAAAGGGACAGTGGCTAAAAAAGTGACGGAAAGATTTTTTCTAGTCCACATTTCAACCGGAGACCTCTTTAGAGAGGCCATTAGAAACGAGAATCCCTTAGGCTTACAGATTAAATCTGTACTGGCTGCCGGCAAACTGGTCACCGACGCTATAACTATAGAGATGGTGCGCCAGCGCCTAGCCAAAAAAGATACTAAAAGTGGCTTTATTTTAGATGGTTTTCCCCGAACAATTGCCCAAGGCGAAGCCCTGCTCGAAATGGTCCCAATCGACCATGTAGTCAACTTTGTATTAGATGAAAGCACAATTGTAAAACGTTTATCGGGGCGTAGAATCTGCAAAAGTACCGGCAAGACTTACCACATCCTCTACAATCCTCCCCTAGTTGATGGCATCGATGATGAGACCGGCGAAGAGTTGATTCAAAGAGAAGACGACCGCGAAGAGGCAATTCTTCAACGCATTGCCGTCTATGAAAAAGAGACCGCTCCATTAATTGAATTCTTTAAAGAGAGGGCGTTACTCCGTGTAGTCGATGCCCAAAAAACACCGCAAGAAGTTTTTCAGCAGACAGCGGAACTCACAGGTCTCGTATAATTTCCCAAGGATTCTCTGTTTTGCCCAGCAGAACTGTCAGTTCGGCGAGCGAATTAATGACCTCCTCAGAAAAATCTCCATTCAGGTAGGCCTCATAAACTAGGTTGTAGGCTTCTGAGTATTCTTGAGTCGCGCTTAACAAGTCCACCACTTTAAACCTAACCGTTGAATCGAGCGGGTCGAGGGCTAACACTTTATGGTAACTCTCTAAAGCAAGGGGTCTATTATCTGCAGCTAGGGCGACCCCTGCTAAGGCTTTTAGGTACTTTACATTGGCCTCTTCGCTGAGGATATTTAAAGTTTTTAAGGTCTCAATGGCAGTCGAAAACTCCCCCTGGTAGGCCTCTACTATAGCGGCATTGTAGAGCAGGCGCTCTGAGGAGGGCCAACGCTTTAACCCTTGATTCAAGATTTCGCTGGCCTCTGCATAAGAGGCTGCTGCATTACTCCTGTAGATATACTCATCAATCTGGGAGGCAGTTTGGCAGGAGACCAAAAAAGTACCTATTAGCAATAGAGTTACTAGGATGGCCCAGTGCTTAAACATCAAGACACCTACTCCCCATTCCGTCCCAAAACAGTAGCCTCAATTTCTCTCACTTGGTCGCGGTATAAATCGTTGATATTAGCCCCATAGTCGGCCATCAGTTGGATCATATTGCGAGGATTGCTGTGGGCGTCAATTCCGTTAAGGCGGTCGCCCGCATCGCCCAAGCCAGGCAGGATATAAGCTTTTTCGTTAAGAACCGGGTCCATCCAAAGGGTATAAACCTCAGCTCCCTTGATCGCCCTTACCACTCTTAAAGCACCTTTAAGGGCCGAAATTACCGTGATAAACCGGATTGATTTGGGTCTAATCCCCTGAGATTCTATATATTTGACGATAGTCACCAGCGAGCCTCCGGTGGCATTCATGGGGTCTGCAAAGATTAAATCCTTACCATCGAGGAGAGATAAATCGAAGAATGAACGGTCTAAATCGAGCAAATAATCCATATTTTCCTCATTCTTCGTGTCGTCCCGCTGGATTCTAAACAGGGCAAAGGGGGTGACTAAACTATTTGAGCTGTACTCCTGAATCTCTTTGCTGATAATCATTGAGGGCAAAAGTGCGCCCCTAAGCATAACGCACATTACCGAATTCTCGATAATAGCATCGACGTCCGGAATTTTGTGGATAGCATAGTTTTGAACTGGCTCTCTGACGGGAGTCGGTGTAACAATAGACCTTTTTTTGGGCAAAACTTTATCGGTGTAAACGTGGGCAAATAGGAGTTCATAAGCCCTCTGTACATAGTAGAGAAACTCGCTTTGGCTCGTTTTTGGGCTCCTTAATTTGGCAATTAACCTAGAGGCAGCCCCGTGTTGGACCTGAGGAGTTTCAAAAGAGTAGACATGTACCGCCGGCTCTTGGGCAACAATTCCTTTTAAATAGCGCCCTACCTTTTCAAATACAGGTGTCAATTGCCCTTTGGCCTCACTCACCCCTTCAGGACTCTCTAAGTGGATACCAGGAAAAAGGTCCATAGCTTCTTCGTATAAGAGGTGGGCTTTCTCTAAACTCGCCTTATCACTCTCTGATAGATACCCATCCAAATCTCTAGCATGCAAAACTACTCTATTCATTATTTACCCTCAGGTGAAAACTCACTCTAATGGATGAGTTTAACGTAACGACAACTTTTGGGCAACATAAAAAAAGCCGTCCTTTTTACGGGACGACCACATCTCCAGGGGGAATTGAACCCCCGTTGCCGGGATGAAAACCCGGTGTCCTAACCACTAGACGATGGAGACTTGAAAGCTAGAGTCTTTTACCATAGTAGCAAGAACTCGTCAAGTGGGTCAGGACAAACGCACCAAGGTTGTTAAAGAGCCATCTCTTTAAAGTGCGCGAGTCTAATCTTTTAAAAACTTT
>JBAYSE010000171.1:0-3033 GCA_041676265.1 Sphaerochaetaceae bacterium | reverse complement strand
TCGTTAATAATACAGTATGGTGGTTCAGTGAAACCGTCGAATGTCAAGGACCTGATGGCTATGGAACATATCGATGGCGCACTGGTAGGCGGAGCCTCGCTGACTGTTGACCAATTTTCCCCTATTGTGCGATACAACAAGTGAACTGGAGTAGGTAAATGAGTGTTATTAGCATTATCCTTTTAATTCTTTTCGTTATCGCTAGTCTTTTACTAATCTTCTTTGTAGCCATACAGAGTGATAGTGGCACAGGTCTTGGTGGTATTTTTGGCGGTGGCAGTGATTCAACTTTTGGGGGTCAAAGCTCCAACGTATTAAACAAATTTACCGCAATATTGGGGATAGCCTTTTTAGTTTTGGCAATTCTGTTGGCGGTCTTCAATAAAGGTCCTCGTAGAGAATCGCTCCTCGATACAGTGGAAATTGAACAGGTCGAGCAAGGGCCAGAGTGGTGGACGACTACCCCAACCGGTGAGTAGAGCGACCACTTTAAGTTGTAATGACCGCAGTAATTGCGGTCATTGTCATGATTAGAAATGGAATAAAATGAAGATTTGTGTCCTTTACAAAGATATCGGGAACTCGAGCAGTTGTAGAGGCCTTGCTGAAGCCTTGGCAAAAGGAATTACCCAGCAGGGTCACTCTGTTGATGTGCTTAATATTAACGACAGCTTTGGTAAAAACCTCTCAATTTACAACTATATAGCGCTTGGCACCAAAAGCTCATCTTTTTTTGGGGGGAAAATAGATCCTGATATAGAGAAATTCCTTACACAATGTGGTAGTATCAGTGGTAAGCGGAGCTTTGCCTTTATCTGTAAAGGGGCTTTGCGTAGTGGAAAGACTATGCAGACTTTAATGCGGACTATGGAGAAGCAGGGGATGTACCTCACCTTTTCACAGGTTTTAACAAACCCCGCTTACTCAGAAGAAGTGGGTAAGCGCCTGAGAATATCTTGAATTTAGGAGTGTAGAGTTGATGAGCAAAAAAAGCCTTCTTATTATCGCAATTATTAGCCTTTTACCTTTAACGGGGCTTTTCGCTGACGTTATTTCTAAACCGGCTGCCACCGTTAATCTAATTAGAAACAAGATTATTAGCGTCTCTGAATTAGAAGAACGCGTTAGCGCCTACGAGGCAGAAGCACGTGCCAGTGGTAGTAGTGCCACTATTAAGCCCTCTGAAATGTTAGAGATTCTCATCAATGATGAATTGGTTCTGCAAGGAGCCGAAAGGGATGGCTACTCACTAAGTGATGCCCAAGTTGAGCAGTTGATGCGCCAGCAAAAAGCGACAGCCGAGAGTCAGCTGGGACGAGAAATCACCCAGGAGCAGTTCGAGACAATCATTAGGAGCAACTATGGTTTGAGTCTCACCGAGTTTCGAACCAAACTGAAAGAGACTGCCCTCGTCGATCTTTACGTGAGAGGCAGGATGTCTTCGGTTATAGATAGCTGGAGTGACCCGAGTGAGGGCGAGATTAACGACTTCTTCCGGAAAAACAGGTCTTCTTTCATGAATCCTGAGTTGGTCCGCATTAGCCATATTTTCATGCCTTTTACCGCCGACAACAAGGGTGAAGTTAAAAAGGAGATGGAAAAGCTTTCCCGTTGGATTCGTTACAACACCTACACATTTGAGGAGTTGGTTCCCAAATATTCCCAAGATAAAGAGAGCGTCTCCCGTGGTGGCGATATCGGGTGGCTGGCCTACGACGATAGCCGTATGCGTAGTGCCCTTGGCCCCTCATTCTTTGATGAAGTCTTTACCCTTCCTCTGGGTAAACCCTCCGGGATTTTGGAGTCAACCAGTGGCTACCATATCGTGAAAGTTACCACCCACACCGACCCCAAATTACTGTCTCTGGATGACCAGATTAATCCCGACTCTAAGGTTACTGTAAAACAGTACATTAAGCAGACACTGCAAAATCGGAATAAACAAGAGGCTTATTTGAAAGCCATCGATACATTGGTGAGCCAACTACGCTCTTCTGCCCATATCGAAATTCTCTACAAAGGAGATAATTAGAGTTGAAGGGGAGACATCTAGGTCGTGAAATAGCCCTTACGACACTCTATGCGCTCGATTTTAATGACCAATTGGTTCAGGGAAATATTCCCCAAGAGCTCCCCGCTATCTCCCAAGAAGAGCTTAAAGAGCTCGATGGAGAGTCGTTAACCTTTGCCCGGTTTTTGATTCAAGGGACGATTGAAAACTTAGAGGAAATTGACACTAAGATTAGTCGCTACTCCATTAACCGTCCTCTCGATAAAATTGATCTAATTGATCGTAATATCTTGAGAATTAGTGTCTACTCCCTCCTTTACATCCAAGAAATTCATCCCAAAATCGTCATAACAGAGGCTGTGCAACTCTCGCAAGAGTATAGCCGCGAGGTTAACTACAAATTTATTAATGGAATTTTAGATTCCATGGTGAAGGATTCTGATGGTAACTTTAAAAACTAATGAACAGATTAAGAGGATTGAGGAGTCTTGCCAACTAGTCGCCCTTTTACTCGACACCTTAGAGACCTTTATCGAGGCAGGTCAAACTACCCACGATATCGACGCATACTGCCATGATTTCATCACCAAGCACAAAGGTAAACCCGCTTTCTTGAATTACATGGGCTTTCCCGCTTCTGCCTGTGTCTCGGTTAATGAAGAGGTTATTCACGGTATCCCAGGCAATAAAAAGATAGTTGAAGGGGATTTAGTCAGTGTTGACTTAGGGATAAACCTAGGCGGTTATTTTAGCGACTCTGCCCGCACTTATATCGTGGGACAAACCACTCAAGAGCGAGAGAACTTAGTCAAAGTAACTCACCGGTGTCTGATGGAGGGGATAGAAGGGGCCCAGAAGCCCAATGCCCGCATCCACGATATTTCTAGCCCAATCTTTAACTTAGCAAATTCGCATGGTTACGGCGTGGTCAGAGATTACTGTGGCCACGGGGTAGGTCTGGCGGTTCATGAGGACCCCCAAGTGCCCAATTACGTCAACCCTTTAGCAGCCAATCCACGCCT
>JBAYSE010000170.1:0-3050 GCA_041676265.1 Sphaerochaetaceae bacterium | reverse complement strand
CTCTCTAAGGAATCCGGAGAGAAAGAGATTAAAGGGGCTTACCGCCGGTTAAGTCGGGATTTCCACCCCGATTCAATTGCCTCAAAAGGATTGCCTGAGGAGTTTACCCTCTTTGCCTCTGAAAAATTTCGCTCTATTCAAGAGGCCTATGAACTGATCAAAAAAGAGCGCGGTTTTACCTAGAAGGAGGAGCATGATGCGAGTAGTTGTAATTGGTGCCACCGGCCATATCGGAACCTATTTAATTCCCCGATTAGTGGAGGCGGGCCACAACGTAATCGCTGTCTCGAGAGGGGAGAGCGCCCCTTATCTACCCCATCCCCACTGGAAGGCAGTGAAACGCCTCAGTCTCGACCGTGGTGAGCTTGAGCAAGCGGGGGAGTTTGGCGCCAGGATAGCCCAAGAGAATGCCGATATCATTATCGACTTGATCTGTTTTACAAAAGAGAGTGCGGCTCAACTTGTCGAAGCCGTTGAGGGTAAAATCCAGCACTTTATCTCTTGTGGCTCTATTTGGGTGCATGGCCCTTCAATGGTAGTGCCTACCCGAGAAGACCAAAAGCGCGCTCCAATTGGCGAGTACGGCATCGGCAAGGCTGAAATTGAGAGTTACCTCCTTGAAAAAGCCCGTAAAAACAACTTTCCAGCGACTATCATCCACCCTGGGCACATTGTAGGCCCCGGTTGGACGCCATTAAACCCCCAAGGAAATTTCAATAATAAAGTTTGGCGCACTATTAAACGCGGCGAAAAGTTGGCCCTGCCCAACCTTGGGCTGGAGACCCTTAACCATGTTCATGCCGATGACCTAGCCCAGATCTTTATAAAGAGCATGGAGCACTTTGGCCAAGCCGTCGGGGAGAGTTTTCATGCTACTGCCGAGAGGGCGGTGACTCTACGGGGATTGGCAGAGTGGGCCTACCGCTTCTTTGACAAAGAGGTCAACCTAGAGTTTGTTCCGGTTGAAGAGTTAGCCAACTCCCTCAGTGATGAGGATGCTTTTTTTGTGAGGGACCACCTCTACCGGAGTCCCAACTGCTCAATTGCCAAAGCACAGCGCCTGCTCAATTACAAACCCCGTTATACTACATTTCAAGCACTGCAAGAGGCCCTGTTTGCCCTTGAGGAGAAAGGGGAGATTTAGTCGTTAAAATCGACCCTCCCCCTAATTGAACGGGCGAGGGTTAATCTGTCGGCATACTCCAAATCCCCACCAATGGGTAACCCTGCGGCCAGTCTGGAAATATTAAGGTTGCGCCCTTTGAGGATATGGCGAAGGTAGAGGGCTGTAGTGTCACCCTCTTCGGTGGGGTTTGTGGCGATTATAATCTCTTTGAAAGCGCCCTCATCAATTCTTTTAACCAGTGCATCAAAGGTGAGTTTATCGGGGCCAAGCCCCTCCAGAGGAGAAAGCGCCCCTCCCAAAACATGGAAAAGTCCGTTGTAAGAGCCGCTGGCGACGATGGTCAATACGTCCTGAGGTTGCTCAACAACACACAGCATTGACCGGTCTCTACTCGCATCCTGGCAAATAGGACAAGGGTCAGTTTCGGTAAAACTTCCACAGACCGAGCAAGGAAAAATAGCCTCTTGAATCGAACCAATAGCCTCAGAGAGGAGTTTGTTGTAGTGACTGTCACTGTTAATTAAGTGGTAGGCTAAACGGGAGGCACTTTTCGGCCCCAGCCCCGGTAAGCGGGCGAGCAGTTTAATGAGGGACTCTAAGGCGTTCATAGAGCCCCGCCGGTAGCTACTCTGGCAGCTTGTTCTTTGAGTTGCTCCTGCATATTCTCGACAGCGGCATTGAAAGCTGAGGCGATTAGAACCTCAAGGGTTTTAACATCTTGGGGGTCGACAACTTCTGGCTCTATCTTGATCGATTGCACTTCCATCTTCCCGTTAATAACCACCTCGACCATGGCTCCTCCGCTACTTCCACTGGCCCTGAGGGTCTCGAGTTTCCCCTGCATTTGCTCCATCTGAGTGCGGAGGGTTTGCATATTTTTAAATAAATCGAATGGATTCATGTCTAGCTCCTAACTATGAGAATCGACCACCTCTCCTCTAAACATGGAGGCGATCTCTTGTGTTAATGTATCGTTTTCAGCCTCTTTGGGGGCCTCTTCCGGCTGTTCCTTCAGGAATTCCACTTTCCCTGAATAACCGGTAATTTTAGTAATCAGAGCCGTTAAAGTCTTTTTGTTCTGCTTAGCGGTATCGAGGGCATAGGCGGAGGCAAAAATTATCTTGAGGGCCTCTTCATCTTGAAAGAGGTCGACGGCTTGGCTGAGTACCATCCCTACCGGCTGCCGTGTTTTGGCCAACTCTTGTACCAGGCTAGGCAAAAGTGATTTATCGAGAGGGGACAGGCTCTTGGCCTCTTCTTCTTCGAAAGGCTCAGTCTCTTCTGTAAAGGTCCCCTTAAACCTCTCCAATTCTTTTACAAGGGTGACAGTGGAGACCATCTTGGGTAGTTGGGCCATTCGGCTTAAAGCCAACTCCAGTTCAAAGCGGGGGTTCAAAGAGAAGCGGGTATCGCGAAAAAGTTGCAAGAAGAGTTCAAGGGCTGCTTCAAGTTGCTCTTCAGAGAGACTCTCCCTGATAAAAAGGGGGATACGCTCTGGGTTTACCCCTAAAACAGATTCGCTCTCAACACCCCGTTTTATGAGGAGAAGTCGCCGCATATACTCGCCCAAATCTTTGATGCACTGCTGGACAGAGATTCCCTTAGCTAGGAGGGTGTCCAAAGTATGAAACGCTTCGCTCTCTTTTCCTGCTAAAAGGGCTTCTAGGAGTGTGGAGAGGGTCTCCTGGCCTACCAGAGAGAGCTTCTCTTCAATTTTCTCCAAAGTAATTTTTCCATCACTAAAGGCAATAACTTGGTCAAAGAGGGTATAGGCATCGCGCATTGAGCCGGTGGCCTCTTTGGCAATCCAAAAGAGGGCCTCATCCTCAGCTTCAACTTTCATCTCCTCTGCCACCTCTTTCAAGAGCTCTTTAATGGTCTCAAGGGGGATTAACTGGAAGTGAAACTGTTGGCACCTTGAGCG
>JBAYSE010000169.1:0-3075 GCA_041676265.1 Sphaerochaetaceae bacterium | reverse complement strand
CGCCTTTGGCGCCAATACTCATAGGCAAATACGTCGTGTAACTGGGAGACTAAATAGGCAACCAGGCTCGCTAAAGCGATGCGGGGCATAATAGAAAAAATTGTCGACAGACTCTCATGGACCAAGTCGGAGGGGGCCGGTTTAAATAAAAGGGCAACGTTCATCAGGAGGGTCATGACGACGAGTGAAAAAAAGCCGATTCCGACCGCTTTGTAGGCCTCTTGCTTACCGTAACACTCACTTAAGATATCGGTGGCTAAAAAACTGGTGGCGTAAACAATATTGCCCAGGGTCGCCTCAAGGGCAAATATTTCAATAGTTTTGGTCACCTGTATATTCGCCACTATGATAGATACCGGTATCCAGATTAAAAGGCCTACCCTCCCCCAAAGCCGAAAGGCCCCCATAATAGCACCAAAATTGAGGACTAACATCAGAATCCATAGTAGTTCGTTCACACCATCACCACCTTAGAAAGCTCCTTTTCCCACTCTTCCCGCACCCTTAGAATAGTCAACAGGGGTGTCTTTAACCGGTAGAATTTGATAAAAGAGTCTAGCAGTTTATCGCGGACGACGGCAATCACCGTCCCTTGGTATGAGTTGAAAATCACCTCTAAAGCGGGATAAAACCCTCCTTTAGTCAACTCTATGGGACCGATTTCATCGATAACGAGATAATCGGCCCTCTTTGCGTGCTCCATTAACCTCCAATTAGCCCACTCAAAGGCACCATAATCGATGTAGAAGCGACCCCGTCGTGCCCACCCGACTCGTGCTTGGGTGTCCATCAAAACGCGAACCTCTCCATCCATTAAATCGGAGAGCGTTAGCGTAGTTTTGGCACTCTTCGACAGTGGTGGCACTTGGCCAATGCCCCCTATAGAGTAGCCGGCACGCTCCAGGCGGGCGCAAAGAGCGTAGAGAAATGTAGTTTTGCCACTATTTCTAGGTCCGGTAACAATGATCATCAACTGTCGGTTTCGGTTAAGAAACTTTGTAAAACGGCAAAAGCTGCCATAGAATCGTCTCGGCTGATTACAAAAGTGAGTTCATTCATAGTGGAGACTATCTCATTGACGTTAATCTCCTCCCAAGCCAATTTACGCACTGCCTCGTAAACAATGCCGGGAGTGGACATGAAATCGCCACTAAAAACTAAAGATAAGGCGACCAGATCGCCCATCGTGTGAAGCACCTTCTCCTCTTCTAAAAAGGGTTGCAAAAGTTCGTGGTGTTTTTCACTGATAGAGATGCTAATCTCATGACTACCTAAAGTTACATTGAGGAAATCGCCACTGGAGGGTTTAACCTTGTTGTAAAGGTTACCTAGTTTGTCCATTATGGTATGGCTTAAGACTAAATTAACGCTAAAGATGTTGGTCTTCATCACTATTTCATACTTCAGATTGTAGCTCTTCTGTTCAGTCTCTTTTTTGCGCAACTCTTCTCCATAACGACGGATAGCCATCACAATAGCGGCAGTTTTAACGCTTTTGCCATACAGTTCTTCAACGTTTTTTTGAATTGATTGAGCATAATTGCTGTAACTCAAAATACCTTGAATCAACATTTCATAGAGGAATGGGGTTCGGTCAATAATGTGTTTAACACAACTGCTAATAGATTCCATAGACACCTCTCCTGTTATTATTAGCACACCACTAGGAGATTTACAATGTTAAATAACAGATATATTATTTTTGAGACATTTTAGTTAATCTTATGTGCACAGAGTAATTTGTGTGTTATAGTGTTAGAAGTGTTGAAATTAGGAGGATTTTCCTGTGTTATGCCCCTATTGCGGTCAGATGGAAGATAAAGTCTTAGAATCTCGTCAAAACAGTAGTGGCTCAACTATTAGGCGTCGCCGTGAATGTCTCTCCTGTGGTTACCGGTTTACCAGTTATGAACGCATTGAGGAGAAACCGCTTTTAGTTGTTAAAAAAGATGGTCGGCGAGAACCCTTTGACATCAGAAAAATTGAGAGGGGCCTGAGGCTAACCACTGAGAAACGCCACGTCAGTCAAGAGACAATTGAGCAAATTCTCCAAGATATTGAGGATGAAGTGGTCCACTTGGCCGGTGCCAAACGGGAAATATCTTCTCAAGAAATTGGCGAAGCCGCCCTACGGCAGCTCTATAAACTCGATACTGTCGCCTATATCCGCTTCGCCTCTGTTTATCGAGCATTCAACAATGTGGATCAATTTATTGAAGAGATTGAGCGCATTACCCATAAAATGGGCTAGGCTACTTCTTCACATCAAACCACTTACCGGTTAGTGAGTGTTCGATTTGCTCATTAAGGTGCTCTGGCTTGAGGATTTCATTGGCGCAATCGAGACAGAAGTTATCGCTCATGCCGGCCACATAGTCGTAGACCAATCGATCTAAGCTACCATCATGTTGCAGATAAAGTGCGTGCATCTCTTTGACGTGGTGTGAGAAACCACTGGCCAGCATATTCTTCTCTGTGTGGTAGTTCTCCTCTTCCAGTCCATATGAGTCCAATAGGTTTTGCAAATAATCGATAACTAAGACAAATAGGCGTTTAAAATAGGCCCCGTAGCCTTGCAAAAGAGGAGAGAGGTAGATCTTCTCGTAATTAAACTCCTTCATCTCCAGCACAGATTCATAAACCTCATCAGAGAAAGCAATTCCTTTCTCGGGAGTTGATGAGTCGATCAAATCATTGACCAGCGTGTTAATAATAGTAGCATTGTTTGAGCCTAATCGCTTGGCTACAGCGCTTGGCAGAGAGTCTTTTGCAATAATCGCCAAGCGGCAAGCGTCTTCGTAATCGCGTCCCAAATAGGCCGCTTGGTCACAGAATCGCACCACTGTCCCCTCCCAAGTGGCCGGGGTGGCTTCTAGGCGACTTTTTAGTTGACTGAGATCCTTCTCTTGACCGGTAGGCAAGAGGGACTTCTCAAAAATCTCTCCATTGTGGCAAGCAATCCCGTCGCGAACGGCATAGGTTAGGTTTAACCCTTTCCCATTGTTGGCTAAAAAGTCGACGACTCGCAGGGAGTTTAATTCATGCTCAAAGCTCTGGAGCCCTTTTTGCTCCATT
>JBAYSE010000168.1:0-3099 GCA_041676265.1 Sphaerochaetaceae bacterium | reverse complement strand
GAGATGTCCGAGTGGTCGAAGGTGCACCCTTGGAAGGGGTGTGGGCTCTAACCGGGCTCCGAGGGTTCGAATCCCTCTCTCTCCGTCCCCTTTGGCCTCGTGATAGATTCTGTACTATTGTTCTACGCCTAACCCCGTCAGGACCGGAAGGTAGCAGCGGTAAGTGTTTGAACGATGAGATACAGGTGATGTATCGCAGCCAAAGGGGTTTTTTATGCCCATCGTTGATGCTATCGCAAACGAGAAAAGACCGAATACTGTTGAATTGCGAAATCTTTAATCTTAAGATATTTGTCGTGCTGAGGGCGTCCCTATGTCCTTACTTGTTTAAATACAGGACTCACAACAGACCCTCTTATTGAATAGGAACAAAAGCACCTAGAGCTATCACGTGAAATAACCAGTAACAACAAGACGCAAAACAACGCAATAGCCAAACATTCTATTGCAAGACCGGCCTTCACGTGATAAAATCACGTATGTTTATAAGATGCGTATTTAACAATCTCTACTCTTTTGGCAGAGAAACAGAGTTCAACATGTTTCCCGCTCCTCGCTTTACCCGATTGAAACATCACTGTTACCCAAGAGAAGATATTGAACTACTTAAACTTGGCTCAATCTATGGGGCCAATGGGGCAGGCAAGTCTAATCTAATTAAGGCCCTGGACCTTCTAAAGGGAGTTGTAGTGAATGGACAAATTCCCAGTCCCTTATATTTGAAAAGAGTGAAGCATTTTCACTCTCTGAAGACTCCTACTATAATGGCGATTGAATTTATTTCTAACAGCAATGCTTACCTATACGCTTTAGAGATTGGAGATAGTTCGGTTCTGAGAGAGGAGTTGTATGTCTCTGGTCTAGGTAAGAAGGAAGATCAATTGGTCTTCGAAAGGACTACATCTAAAACTGGAACAATTACATTAAAATTCTTTGCGAGCTTCACAGAAAGCAATGAGGGCAAAGCTCTAAAGAGTATCTTAGAGAAAAATCTTATTAAGCCACACAAAACAGCTCTAAAAATAATAGCTGGTTTGGACGACCCAGCATTACAACACATTGCAAATGCATATTATTGGATTCACTACAAATTTATTATTATAACCCCAGACAAGAGACCGATAACTCTTACCCATCAAATTGATGTTGACAATGAGTTTCACCAATTTGTGGAAGATACTATGTGTTCGCTGGACATAGGAATCAAAGAAGTTTTTACGACTAAGAAACCCCTTGAAGAGGTTTTTGGTAAAAATAACAGAACGGAGATTGAACGTATTCGCCAAGAAATTGAGACTGACCCTATGAGTATTGCTGGATTATTAAACGAAGATGGAGAAGTTCTAATCTTTGTAAAAGAAGGCGATGAAATAATTGGAAAACAGATTCAAACCAAACATACAACTGCAGAAGGCGAATTAGTCACTTTTGCAATCTCAGAAGAGTCAGATGGAACAAGGCGATTAATGGAGTTCCTTACAGTATTTTTTGATATCATGACTTCAGATGAAACCTATTTTGTTGATGAACTTGAACGGAGTATCCACCCCCTATTAATAAAGGAATTCGTCAAAAAATTCTCACAAGATAGCACTAGTAAAGGCCAACTGATTTTCACTACCCATGAATCAAACCTTCTTAGCCAAGAGATATTTAGACAAGATGAAATCTGGTTTGCTGAAAAAGATCAGGCGGGAAACACAGACTTATACCCCCTTTCTGAATTTAAGGAGCATAATACAAAAGATATTCAAAAGGGATACTTAACTGGACGCTATGGCTCTATTCCCTTCCTTTCAAATTTTAAAGATCTGAATTGGAATTCGTATGATTTTAAAAAGTAGATTATTTGAAAAGAAAGAACCAGACCGAGATGCCAGTCTTTTTATTATTTATTGTGAGGGAGCTCGAAGAGAGCCAGACTATTTTGGATATTTTGAAAATATTAGCAGTCGAGTAAAATTAGAAATAATAAAGGCTGATTCCCAAGGAGACAATTCCCCCAAGGGACTACTTGAACAAGCTAAGAAAGATTTGAAGGAGGGGACAGAAGAGCACAATCCAAAATATGTACTGGAAGATGGAGACCAGGTATGGTTTGTTATAGATACAGATGCGTGGGGAAAACATATTTCAACTCTCTGCAATGAGTGCGATAAGCAATCTAACTGGTATGTTGCACAGAGCAATCCCTGCTTCGAAATCTGGCTTTTATACCATTTTCATAGTGACGATGCTAGTAAAATTATACCTGATGAATGTGAGTCATGGAAAAAATATGTCGACAAACGTATTAAGGGCGGTTTTGACAGTAGAAGACACCCCTTTTATATCGAAGATGCTATAAAGAATTCAGAAAAACATTACCGTGAATCGGATGGTTTCGCAGCATATGGCTCTACACAAGTTTATAGATTAGGAAAAGCCCTCCTACCCTTAATAGCCACGACATTACAAAATGCAAAGGGTAGATTAAGAATTAACTCAAAAAATTAGTTAAATATTGAGCTCTTTCAGTTCAAACATATTTTACACTGGACCCTTTTTTATTTCCCCCTCCCCGTGTATAGTCTAGTAGAGTGGAGATAAGATGGTATACGAAGTGACAGCTAGGAGGAAAAGACCACAACTGTTTGATGCGCTTGTCGGCCAGCAGTTTGTTGTTTCAACCTTAAAGAATTCAATCGAACAGAACCGAATTGCCCATGCCTACCTTTTCAGTGGCCCACGCGGAGTGGGTAAAACTTCAGCTGCCCGTATCTTGGCCAAAGCCCTCAATTGTGAAGAGGGTCCCACACCCTACCCCTGTGGAGTGTGTAGCCACTGTCTCGAGATAACCCGTGGTGCCTCTCCAGATGTAATTGAGATTGACGGTGCCAGTAACACCTCGGTAAACGATGTGAGGGTCATTAGAGATGAGATCCTCTTCCCTCCTCAAAGCGCCAGGTACAAGATCTACATTATAGATGAAGTGCACATGCTCTCCATAAGTGCTTTTAACGCCCTTTTGAAGACCATTGAAGAGCCTCCCTCTTACGTTGTTTTCATCTTCGCAACGACCGAAACCCACAAAGTCCCCGCTACCATCCGCTCAAGGTG
>JBAYSE010000167.1:0-3106 GCA_041676265.1 Sphaerochaetaceae bacterium | reverse complement strand
ATCTGTGTTGCTCCCAATGATGCTGCGGCTTTGACCCCGGTCTTAATGAAGGCCAAAAAGGCAGGGATTGTGGTCTTTGACTGGGACACCCCCGCTGACGAGTCAGTTGTAGACATTTCAGTCCACCAGATTGATGACCAGAAGTTTGGCGAACATATGTGGGACTTACTGGTCCAAGAGATGGGTCCCACCGGAGAGTATGCGATCGTGACCGGAGGCTTATCGGCTGCCAACTTAAACACTTGGATTGACCACGGTCTAAATTATGCCAAAGCTAACTTCCCCGGACTCCGCTTGGTCACTGATCGTGTTCCAACTGATGAGAAACAGCAAGTTGCTTACCAGAAAACCCTCGACTTAATTAAAGCTTATCCCAACTTGAAAGGAATTGTCGGTGTCAGTACGCCGGCACCCCTTGGGGCAGCCCAAGCTGTCCAAGAGAAGGGTAAAAACAAATCGATTGCCGTAGTGGGAAGCTCGCTACCAACCGACTCTGGCCCTTATCTGGAAGATGGCTCTCTACGTGTTGGTACCCTTTGGGACCCTGCCAAACTGGGTTACTTGACAGTTGTATTGGCTTACAACTATCTCAAAGGGGAGAAGCCTTATGACGGGCAAGAGATTCCAAATGTGGGTAAAATCACAGTCTGGGACGACAACCGCACCGTTATCATGGGTCCTCCGACCGATTTCGTGAAAGAGAACTACAAATCGTTTGAGTTCTAAGAGTGAGGAGCCGACCTTAACTGGTCGGCTCCCGTCTATTTAAGCCAATAATTTTGCAAGGTCCTCTTGAGCCGTAGTGATGGGGGTAATCCCATAGTTATCGACTAAGATTTTAAGGACATTAGGGGAGATGAAGGCCGGCAATGTTGGCCCTAAGTGGATCTCTTTTACCCCTAAGTAGAGGAGCGAGAGGAGGACACAAACGGCCTTTTGCTCGTACCAAGAGAGGATAAAGCTTAAGGGGAGGGCGTTAACTGAACACTCAAAAGCGTTAGCTAGAGCTAAGGCGACTTGGATAGCTCCAAAAGAGTCGTTACACTGGCCCATATCAATCATTCTCGGTAGGCCATCAATTTCGCCGATCTGTAGGTCGTTAAAGCGGAACTTACCGCAAGCTAGGGTGAGGATGACAGTGTCATTAGGAGATTGCTCGACAAATTCCGTGTAGTAGTTGCGCCCAACCTTGGCTCCATCACACCCGCCTACCAAGAAGAAGTGCTTAATGGCACCTGTTTTGACAGCTTCGACAACTTTACCGGCAATCGAGAGAACGGTCGCCCGGCCGAAACCGGTTGTCATGGTAGCCCCACCGTTAATCCCGAACATTGGCTTATCTTCAGGATAACCACCGAGCTCTAAAGCTTTCTCTATAACCGGGGAGAAGTCTTTGTCCCCTCCGATGTGGATAAGTTCAGGGTAGCTGACTACCTCAGTGGTGAAGATGCGGTCTTTGTAGTTGTCTTTAGGGGGCATTAGGCAGTTGGTAGTGAAGAGGACCGCTCCAGGGATGTCGATAAACTCTTTCTGTTGGTTTTGCCAAGCTGTCCCAAAGTTTCCCTTCAAATGGGGGAAAGCTTTGAGTTTTGGGTAACCGTGACAGGGGAGCATTTCACCATGGGTGTAGATGTTAATTCCCTTTCCTTCAGTTTGACGTAACAGCAAGTAGAGGTCGTGCAGATCGTGCCCACTTACCACAATAAAAGGACCCTTTTCCACCATCAAAGGGACTTCAGTGGGTAGCGGGTCACCATAGGTCTCAGTATTGGCCTTATCGAGAAGCTCCATACATTTGAGGTTAACTTCACCGGTTTTTAAAACTAACGGGAGTAGCTCATCAGCCCCTTTGGCACTACCAATTGCCCGCAGAGCTTCAAAGGTGAAAGCATTGACAACTTCATCACTGTACCCAAGAGCCCAAGCATGGTAGGCATAGGCTCCCATCCCCCTTAACCCCAACAAAATCAGCGATTTAAGGGAGCGGATGTCTTCGTCTCCCTGCCAAATCTCCTCTAAGGGATATTTTTCAGCTTCTCCCCCTAAGGCGACAGTTTCAGCATCGATACGTTGAATCAAATCGCCAAGCGTAGCGTTGTTGAAATTGACATTGGTAATAGCGGTGAACAACCCCTCATACATGATATGGATAGTTGCTTTAGAGGGCCTCTGGTCCTCGGCAGCTCTAGCTAGGGCAACCAAAGCTCCGGTCATAATATCTTGAAGATTGGCAGTGTCGGCCATCTTCCCACAAACACCCCGTGCTCCGGTACAAGCTTTAGCTCCGGCGGTCTGTTCACATTGAAAACAAAACATCTGTGACATTAATTCCTCCAACTATAATTTCTCTGTTTTGATGACAAATAGGTGCATAGTCTCATTGCCATGATTGGCAATAGCCAGCATCGAGCCCGCTTTCACCTCAATAATTTTGCCCTCCGGATAGGTGTGTTCTGCTCCCTCATTTAATTTTAGAGAGAGGATGCCCCGCGTGACAATAAAGTGGGCTGCTTCCCGCGTTACGTGTGGCTCGATGCTCTCGCCAGAGGCTAAACTGAGGTGGTTTATCCTCACCGTTGCTTGGTCCACGAGGCGCTCTACAGTCGTTTTATCGGTGGTACTGAAGGTATAGATTTTCTCAGGCATCTGCATTCTCTTCCTCTATATTACTTTTTCCGGTAATCTCGGTAATCTTAATTTTTATGACGGCGGTTTTCTCAATTGCCCTTTCAATTAAAAGTTGTGCATCCCGACTATAATCGGGGCTATACTTTTGTGCTAAAAGGCTCAAAGCCCGCCGCTTCTCTGCCGGTGATTGAACTACTTCGGCTTCTCCATAGACGATTACAGAAGTGTATCTAGTGGTGAACTGTTCGCTCTCTAGCCGATTTTCCCCCACAACAGAGAGGCAGACAGTGCTGTTGTTATTCAGAGCAGCAATCTTTTTCCCTGCCTGTTTGCCGTGGAGGAAGATCTCTTGGCCTTCAAGAACGAAAGAGATAGGCACCCCATAGGGTTCATCTTCTGATGTAATAACAGAGAGGGTGGCCCACTCTGCGTTTTTTAAGATTGTTAAGGCTGTTTCTCTATTCATGGACTCAAATCT
>JBAYSE010000166.1:0-3115 GCA_041676265.1 Sphaerochaetaceae bacterium | reverse complement strand
CAGAAGAATTTGACGATCTTTTAGAGTAGAATAGAAAAGGTGCTCCATGCAGTCGCCGCCTTCGGGGGGAGGAAAGTCCGGGCTCCGCAGAACATGACGCCGGGTAACACCCGGCAGCCGTAAGGCTAGAGAAAGTGCCACAGAAAATATACCGCCTAGGAATAGGTAAGGGTGAAATGGTGGGGTAAGAGCCCACCGCGTTGCTGGTAACAGCGATGGCAGGGTAAACCTCGTCAGGAGCAAGACCAAGCAGCAAAGGGGTTGTTCGCCCATACTTTGCGGGTGGGTCGCTTGAGCTTTTTGGTAACAAAAAGCCTAGATAGATGACTGCATAAAACAGAACCCGGCTTATGGAGCACCTTATTTTTTTGTATCTGGTAGGGACTCTTAATGGAAACAATAGATATCATCTCAATTTTTGGTAATAGACTCTTAACCATTGAAAACCCCGCCCGTTATAGTGGCGGCGAATTCATCTATGGTTCTCAAAGACCTTTAGAAGACTCGAGCGTTCATGTAGGACTCTGTTTCCCTGATTTATATGAAATAGGGATGGCCAACAATGCCATGCGTATCCTCTATGATCTGGTGGCCTCTCTTGACCTCCCTTTAAGCGTCGACCAAGTATTTGCCGTCGCCCCCGATTTTGAAAAATTGCTCCGTGATGCGGCTCTGCCCCTCACTACCCTCCATTATGGTATCCCCCTTAACAAATTAGACCTCCTCGGGATAACCGTAGGTTATGAACTGGCAGCTACCAATATCCTGCAAGTTCTCGATTTGGGAGGTATTCCCATGAGATCTAAAGCGCGCAGTGAAGATCACCCTATTGTAATCGGAGGTGGGCCGGCCATCACCAACCCCCTTCCGTTTGCCCCCTTCTTTGATTTCATCTTTATAGGGGAGGCGGAAGCCGGTTTTAAAGAGGTGATTAGCCGTTATGTGGCGCTTAAGGCGGGTGGCTCTAAGCGCTCAGAGATTGTTGAAGAGTTGAAGAGTTTTCCCTTTATGTACTTTGAGGGGAGGGGGCGGACAATACGGGCCATTGATGCTACTTTTGCGCAGAAAGAGAAGGTTACCTATAACCATTTTGTGGTGCCCAACTTTAAAGTTGCCCAAGATAACGGTGTAGTAGAAATCATGCGGGGGTGCCCAAACGGGTGCCGTTTTTGCCATGCCGGCCAGTATTACAAACCACACCGCCAGAAGGCGATGGCGCAAATTAGAGAAGAGGTTGCCCAACTGGTCAAAGAATTGGGCTATCGTGAAATCACTTTAAGTTCACTCTCATCCGGCGACCATCCCCAAATTAAGGAGATGATAAGCCTCCTCAACAATGAGTTCTGTGATGAACATGTCTCATTTTCATTGCCCTCACTTAAAGTCGACTCTTTCTCCCTAAATATAATTGAGGAACTCTCGGGAGTGCGGAAAAGTGGTCTAACCTTTGCCATAGAGACTCCTCTGGCTATGTGGCAAAGATCTCTTAACAAAGAGGTTCCCATTGAGCAGGTTATCGAGATATTGAAAGAGGCCAAAAAGAGAGGGTGGCGCCTAGCAAAATTCTACTTTATGATTGGGCTCCCCTTTGTCCCGCCAGAAGAGGAAAAAGAGGCTATCATCACCTTTCTTAAAGAAGTTTCACAGGCGACCAAGGTCGCCATGCATATTAATATCGGCACCTTTATCCCTAAACCCCATACCCCTTTCCAATGGGCGCAATTAAGTGACCCCCAAGTGGCTAACGACCAGCTCTCTGCTCTCAAGAAGGGGATACAAGAGACCATAAAAGGGACAAAGGTCTCTTACCAAGACCCCTGGTCATCTTACATAGAGGGGGTCATAAGTCGTGGGGACTTGTCGGTAGGGGATCTTATCGAACAAAGTTATTTAAAAGGGTCGCGCCTTGATGCTTGGTGGGAACACTTTGACAAAGAGCTTTGGCTCTCACTGCTACCTTCCACCCTTAAAAAGGGGTGGAGCTTATCTGAAGAGCTCCCTTGGGATGGAGTCTCTTTACGGGTAAGCAAAACTTTTTTACAAAGGGAGTGGCAACGCGCTAAAGAGGCGCTGTTAACCACAAAGTGTTTACCCATTTGTGAAAACCCCTGTGGGGTCTGCGGCAAGGCCTATTGGGTTGATGAAGCCCCTCAAGAGGGCGTGGTGACCGAGAAGCTTACCAGAGAGAAAAAAAAGGCACAAAGCGTCCTCTTTTTCTATAGAAAAGAGGGTAAAGCTCTTTTCATCTCCCATATTAACGTAATGCGTATCATGGAACAAACCTTTCAAAGAGCCCAAATTGAGGTGGCCTTTACCCAAGGGTTCAACCCTAAACCCAAGATGGAGGCAGTCAATCCCCTTTCGACAGGTATCAAGGGAGAGGCGGAGCTTTTATTGGTCGATATTCACGGAGCCGGTGAGTTAGAACCCTCTTCAGTTTTAAAGGCTCTTAATGCCAAAAGTAGTGCAGGGTTAACTTTTACCTCTATGGAGGTCGTTGACAGTGACCGCCGCATTACGGCCAGTAAACACTTTGGCGGAAGCCTCTACCTCATAGATCAAGTTACCGATAGTAATGTAAAAGCCTTATTAGAGAGCCATCCTCTGGTAACCAAAATTGAAAATAGCGCTTATTCAGTACAAATAGAGGGCGAAAAGAACTTGATTAAAACACTCTTCGGCCAAGAAGCCCCTAAATTTGAACTCTTGTCAAAAATGAGAGTTACCCGGCAGCGCCTCTTTCTTCGCAATAAAGAGGACTACAGCGCTCAGTATTTAATGTGACAGTACTGGTAGTGACTGGCAGAGTGGCGCACTAGGGGAGGGTACTCTTGCGCACAAATTTCACCTACTTGTTTATGGCAACGCCCTGCAAAGGGACACCCCTGCTGCTTTTTACTAGGGTCGGGTAACTGCTCTTTCAGAGCGATTGCTTGGCGTGCTTTTTTCGGGTCCACCTCAGGCATTGCCGAAAGAAGTGCTTCGGTATAAGGGTGATAGGGAGCTTCCATGACTTCATCACGCTTACCGTATTCACAGATTTTTCCGCCATACATCACCATTATGTAATCGCTAATATAGTTAATGACATGTAGATCGTGACTAATAAAGAGGT
>JBAYSE010000165.1:0-3177 GCA_041676265.1 Sphaerochaetaceae bacterium | reverse complement strand
GGTCACCAACCCTGTCTATATAGGGGTTGACCCACCGGCTCAATCTAATGTGGACCGCTACGCCGGGTTTTCACGTGAATATGGTGAGGTCCCTACCTACCAATGTGTCCTCTCTGAAGAGGCAGGCTACGATATCGGCAAAAAGGTGCTTAAAGAGGGACTTTATGATGGAGCCTTCTGTTATTGTGACGATATTGCCAGTGGCTTTGTCCAAGCTGTCAGAGAAGGGGGTTATCCCGTGAGTGTAATTGGCTTTGATGGAGTCAGAGCTACCAAATATTTAAACCTTTCAACCATTAGCCAGGAGCCCACCTCGATAGGGACAAGGGCGGCCTCCCTGATTGTCGATATCATGCGTAGCAGAGAGGAACTTGAACCTATTATAGAGTGCCGTAAACCGATCCTAATTGACCGCGGGAGTTAGGTAATCGAGCCAAGGGCTTTGGCGGTAAATCATGAAGTCGACCATCTCCCTAACATCTCGATAAAAATCGACAATTGGATTGGCTAGAATTGCCTGCACTACCCACTCCTTCTCCTTGGTTAAAATAGCCTCTACCGTTAGGTCATAAACACCACAATAGTTGCGTAAAAGGGCGCCAAAACCTGGCGGGTAATTGGGGAAAGCAATTGGTTCCAATTGCGATTTAAAAACACGCGCTGGAACCTCAACGGCCATTTCTTTGGGTAGCAGTGGGATATAACCGGCATTAAGCACATTAACCGCCGGTTCTTCATAGCCACTATTGTTAATAATTCCCTCCATGATTAAGACAAGTCGTTCACTCCTTTTGAGTTCTATCTCCGGCTTTGTAAGGGCCAACTCCATCTGGTAAAGGGTATAAAAATCTTTAATTCCTTGATGGTCCGCTATCTCCCAGGCCCACGGAATATATTCGCCAAAGTGGCTATCGACCGTGATTGGCAGTAACTTGTAAGTCTTTAAAATCTCTCTAAAAAGAGTCCGGTCAGACCAAGCTCTTACACTCCGCTCTACATCCAGTTTGAAGCGCTCGCTACTACCCTCTGTAGGTGGCCTTTCGCCGGTCCGCAGGACATACTCCAAAACATCGGAGTACCCTATTTCTTTCTCAAAAAAAGGGGGAGCTTTCTCTAAAATATCAGTGTAGGCATCTTGGCCACTCTCTCTGTAAAAGGCCTCCAGGAGGACACTAAAATGGTTTAAACCCCCTGAACGGAGGCAAAGGTTTTCAAACGGTGTGTCTAAAATAATTGGTAGGTAGCGCTCTAAAGAGAGAACCTCATGACAAAGGCCCACAAATTTTAAGCTAGGGTGTTTACGCAAGACAGCCATGGTAATCACACTCATCGGATTGGAGTAGTTAAAAACCCACGCATCGGGGCACAATTTAACGATATCATCACAAATTTCCAGAATTACCGGAGTTATCCTTAAGGCGTGAAAAATTCCCCCCACCCCTCCGTTCTCACCATAAACCTGCTTCACACCATACTGCAGTGGCTCTTTCCAATCCTCATCCCATAACTTGAAGCGCTCTCCCACTTCTATCGAAATAATTACAAAATCGGCCCCCTTTAAGGCCTCTTCGCGCTTGGTAGTCGCTTCTAGGGTGAAAGGCAATGGGTTCTCTTTGAGAAACTCCTGCCCTTTGGTGTAGACAAAATTGAGGGCTTCCTCATTAATATCGACTAGGACAATTTCACTACCATAAAGGGTCTCACTTTGGAAGAAGTCGCCTAGAGTTCCTATGCCGAACTGGGCACTGCCAGCCCCCACCAAAACAATTTTCATTTTCAACTCCTCATCGTGTAATTAGTTCAGTGTACTCCAATTCATTTGTGGTCTCAACGTAAAAATCACAAATTGAGGAATTTATTGCCTCACCTACTCCTATAGCCCTCATCTTCGCCTTTTTTATCGCTTCAATCCCTACTGGCGAATCCTCTATAGCGATACACTCTTCGGGAAAAAGATTGAGCATGTCAGCCGCTTTAGCAAAAATCTCCGGGTCACCTTTACCTTTGAGGACATCCTCTGCCGGGACAACTACATCGAACTCTTCGCTTAAGCCCAACTTGTCTAAGATGTAAGGGGCATTTCTACTGGCTGAGGCTACCGCTAGCTTAAAACCCCTCTCTTTTAACTGGGCCATAAACTCCCGAATTCCCGGTAAGACCTCCTTTTCCGTTAGCGCTGCAAGCATTGCACGGTAGGTAGTATTTTTTTTAGTGGTTAACTCTGTTTTTTCCTCTGCGCTCAGATTGACATTATTGTGCCTTAGAATTATATCCAAAGACTCCAATCTCGAGACCCCCCTCAACTGTTGGTTGATCTGGCGGTCAAATTTCCAGCCATAGGAGTCTGCTAAACTTTTCCACGCTCTGTAATGGTACTCATCTGTAGAGGTCACCACCCCATCGAGGTCAAAAATTACCGCTTTGTAGGTGGGCTTTGTCTCCCTTATTACCCCCGCGGTACCCACGGTTAACGCCTCAGAGCGGTGGTTAAGCGTTAGCTCTCCGGCGTTTACCCTATAGGTAGTCTCTTGTGTTTTAATGGTCACTTTTAAAGTTATACCCTTAAATTGGAGGGTAAAACTCAACTTTTGCCACTGTGCAGGCAGATGGGGATTAAAGGTGGGCACTCCGTTCTTTAGCCGGTAGCCAGCTACACCGTATACCATGACCATCCAAGAGCCCGCCATGGCTGCGGTGTGCAGTCCATCTTTAGTGTTTCGCTTCAAATCCTCAATATCCATCAGGGCGGTCTGTCTAATGTAGTCCATTCCTAGGCTCCAATGGCCACACTCTAGGGCTACTATCCCTTGAATACAAGCCGACAGAGAGCTGTCGCCGGTTGTCAGGGGTTCGTAGAAATCAAAGTTACGTTTCCTCAAATACCACGGGAAATAATCACTTAACAAGAACATCGCTAAGATGGTATCGGCTTGCTTTATGACTCTGTGCCGGTAGATAACCAGCGGGTGGTAGTTAAGTAACATTGGGTGGTGGATTGCTCCACGCCGTTGGGTATCCCACTCTTGGCGCTCTAAAAACTGGTCATCCTGTGGATTAATGGCCAACTCTTCGTCAAATGGAATGAACATTTTAGCGGCGGCGGTAGCAAATTCAATTAATTCGGCCTCCGTCAAAGCGAGACTCTCGCTCAAGGTCTTCCAAAAAGCAGGTCTCCTC
>JBAYSE010000164.1:0-3248 GCA_041676265.1 Sphaerochaetaceae bacterium | reverse complement strand
CTGAACCACCATACTGTATTATTAACGATTCTGCAACACTTTTGCCAAACAGTTTCTCAACTTCATTTCTAATAATTGCATGGGCTTCATTGGCGTCTTCCGGAGTGGCGGTTTTACCGGTACCGATTGCCCAAACCGGCTCATAAGCAATAATTACCTTCTCCATTAAATTGGCTGGTACCTCTTTAAGTCCTCGCCTTATTTGGCGCTTAAGGACACTCAAAAGTTCCCCATTCTCCCGCTCCGTAAGGGTTTCACCAACACATAAAATCACCTCAACGCCACTGTTAAGGGCCAAGCGTACCTTGCGGTTAATGAACTCATCGCTCTCATTGTACAGGGTACGCCGCTCTGAGTGGCCTAAAATTACAATGTTAACGCCAAGCTCCTTGAGCATCTCGACCGAGACCTCTCCGGTAAAGGCCCCTTTAAGGTTGTCGCTCATGTTCTGCGCTGCGACTTCAATATTGGTCCCTTTAGTGGCGGCAACAACACTGCTTAAGGTAACAAAGGGGGGCGCCACGACAACCCGTGCGGTCGCATCTTTGATCTCACTGGCTAAGGCCTTCACAAATTCAGAGCCTTCGAGGGGCCCCATATTCATTTTCCAATTGCCGGCAATACATACTTTTCTCATCTATTTCTCCAGTGCTTTAATTCCAGGCAATTGTTTGCCCTCTAAAAATTCTAGGGAAGCGCCACCACCGGTTGATACGTGGTCAATCTTGTCAACTAAACCAAATTGGTTAATGGCTGCCACTGAGTCGCCTCCACCTACCACAGTTGTCCCTTGGCTCGCGGCGGCGGCTTTAGCCACAGCTTGCGTACCTAGGGCAAAATTTGGGAATTCAAAGACCCCCATGGGACCATTCCAAACAATTGAGGCGGCCTTTTCTAACTCCTTGACGATAACTTCAATGGTTTTGCTTCCGATATCCATGCCTATCAAGTTGTCGGGAATATCGATTGAATCGACCTTAACGACAGAGGCCTCTTTCGAAAACTCAGTAGCACAAAGGTGGTCAAGCGGTAAGATGACCTTTACCCCCTTCTCTTGGGCTTTGGTTAAAAATGATTTAGCCACCTCAAGGTAATCCTCCTCAAGGAGAGATTTCCCAATAGAGTGCCCCTCTACCTTCAAAAAAGTGTAGGCCATGCCTCCCCCGATTATAATGGTGTCGCAGGTTTTGACTAACGATTCCAGCACGCTAATCTTAGAAGAAACCTTAGAGCCACCGATAATGGCCACAAAAGGTTTAGCAGGATTTTCTAAAAGTGGCGCAAAGAATTTAACCTCTTTCTCAATCAGAAATCCGGCATATGAGGGGAGATAGTGAGCCACCCCTTCGGTTGAAGCGTGCGCTCGGTGGGCTGAACCAAAAGCGTCATTAACATACACATCGGCGTAGCTGGCTAGAGTTTTGGCAAAAGCAGGGTCGTTGCTCTCCTCTTCCTTGTAGAAACGGACATTCTCCAGAAGGAGGATTTCGCCACTCTTAAGGGAGTTCACGGCCATTTCAACCTCTTTTCCAATTACATCGTTTGCCAGCTTGACGGGCCTTTTAATCAACTCTTCAAATCTTTTAGCAATCGGAGCCAAACTGAAAGCCGGATCTTTTTTCCCCTTGGGCCGACCAAAATGGCTCATTACCACCAGCGAAGTCCCCTCTTGATTCAGAATATAATTCAAGGTAGGTAGTGCGCTACGGATACGGGTGTCGTCACTGACCTCACCATCTTGTAGGGGAACATTGAAATCGAGGCGAATCAAGACCCTTTTGTGCCTTAAATCGGCATCTCTAATCGTTTGTAAACTCATTTTGGCTCCTTAATTACATCTGATGCGCACCAAGGGGCGCGCATCAGGATAATCTCTCTAAATATAGTATGGCTTAAGCCATTAAGCGCTTAGCTAAATCGACAACCCGAGCGGAGTATCCCATCTCATTGTCGTACCAGCTCATTATTTTGAAGAACTTGGGTCCCATCTTCATGGTTAACTCACTGTCGTAGATTGAAGAGTGCCGGTTACCAATAACGTCGGCGGAGACAATTGGGTCGGTGTTGTACTGCAAAATTCCCTTCATAGGGCCATCAGCAGCCGCTTTAAAAGCCGCATTAACCTCTTCAACAGTGGCATCTTTTTCTAGCTTTACGGTGAGGTCGACAATTGAGCCGGTGGGAACGGGCACGCGCATTGCACAGCCATTTAATTTTCCCTCAAGAGCGGGAATTACCTGGCTAACGGCACGAGCAGCACCGGTAGTAGTCGGGATGATAGAAAGACCGGCTGAGCGGGCTCTTCTAAGGTCCTTGTGGGGTTGGTCCAAGATAACTTGGTCATTGGTATAGGCATGAACAGTGGTCATTAAACCACTCTCGATTCCAAAACTATCGTTAAGAACTTTTGCAATCGGTGCCAGACAGTTAGTGGTACAAGAGGCATTGGAAAAGGCCTCTAAGCTTAAATCTATCGTGTCGTCGTTAACACCCAGAACTACGGTCTGGTCAATTTTATCTTTAGCAGGGACCGATAAGATCACTTTTTTAGCACCCGCCTTGATATGGTCTTTGTACCCCCCCTTGGGGCTCTCGGCTAGTGTGAACACACCGGTCGACTCAATAGCGATATCGACACCGAGCTCTTTCCACGGTAATTCGGCAGGGTTGCGTACTGCAAAAATCTTAATCTCTTTACCGTCGACTACAATAGCATCATCCTTAACTGCGACGCTCTTATTGTAAACACCGTAGGTAGAGTCGTATTTGAGTAAATGCGCCAATGTTTTGGGATCGGTCAGGTCGTTAATACCGACGATCTCAATATTTTGGTCTTCAAAGGCAATTTTAAAAACATTTCTTCCGATACGACCAAACCCGTTAATTGCAATTTTCATGAATTTTCCTCCATAACTATGTATCAAGCCTAATATAGCGAAAAGAGGGGTAGAACGTCAACGAATCTAAAGGATAAAAATAAATGTTTATCGATTAGTTGGACTTCTTAACCACCTTCACCCGGTTAATTTTGTGCCCATCAATTTCTTGGACAATAAATTCATAGCTATTGTAGTTAACCTTCTCAAGGTTAGCGGGGATACGTCCAAATTGTTCAAAAACAAACCCACCTAATGTCTCGGCATCATCCTCGGGAAGGTCGATTTTAAGCTTCTCATTAATCTCATCGATGGGGGTGCGGGCATCACAGAGCCAAATCCCCTCGCCAACCTCAACTATATCTTCACTCT
>JBAYSE010000163.1:0-3300 GCA_041676265.1 Sphaerochaetaceae bacterium | reverse complement strand
GTATCTTCTTAACGGCCAATTTAACTATGGAGCGACTTGGATTTGACCCCGTCAGCGATGCCGATTTACGTCAATTTGTTGGCCCACCTTTAGCGACTTGCTTTAAAGTGGCTTGTAGCCTAGAAGATAAATATATAGAAGAAGCTTGCGCAATCTACCGTGAGATTTATAGAGACCAAGGGGCCAAGTTTAAGGCACGAGTCTACAATGGGGTAGTGGAGCTCCTTGAGGCCCTAAAGGCGCGGGAGTTTACCCTAGCTGTAGCTACTTTGAAACACGAACCACTCGCAGTGGAAATCTTAGAACATTTTGGATTACTCCATTTCTTTGACACGGTCGTGGGGGCCGATCTGGAAGGTGAGTTAACCAAAGCCGACATTATTAAGAAGGCGATGTTACGCCTACGAGAGGAGAATCATAGCGAAGCGCTCATGGTAGGCGATACTCTTGTAGACCTGAAGGGCTCTCTCGAGAGTAACTTAAATTTTGTGGGTGTCGATTGGGGTTTCGGGTTTACCCGAGGGGAAACCCTAGAGATTAATGCCCACGTCTTGGGGATGCTACAAGAGCCTACCCAACTATTAAATTATTTGGCAGCAAAAGCGCGACCTAAAAGTATGTAGTGGCGGTTATTCTCCGCCATCTCCTCAATTTCACCAGTGCTTAGGCTCCGCACAACTTTAGCCGGTGTGCCCATTATCATGGAGTGCGGTGGATAACTCTTTCCCGGCGGGACAAGAGAGCCGGCTGCCACTAGGGAGTATTCGCCGATTTCAGCGCCATCTAGAATGATAGCGCCCATACCGATCAAAGCCCCCCGCCCGATTGTACAGGCATGGATTATAGCTGAGTGACCGATGGTGACCTCTTGCTCAATGCGGGTAAGCATGTCGTAGTTAACATGTATAACTGCGTTATCTTGAACATTGGTTGCGCGGCCGATGTAGATAGGCGCCAAGTCGCCTCTAAGGGTCGCACTGTACCAAACAGTACACTCCTCTTCTAAAGTGACTTGACCGACGATTGTGGCATTTTCGGCAATAAAGAGGGCTTGGTCACAATCCGGATAGTGATTATTAAAGGGGAGTATCATTGAAAAAGGCCTCCATTAAAAAATTGTAAGAGTCATAGATCTGTTTTTGCCAGTCTAAGGCGCTATTGTGCCAAAATTCGCTCACGTAACGTCTCACGCCCAAAGCCCAAGCGGTCTTAAGTAAGCCAGGAAAGTCGACATGTCCCTCGCCATAGGGGATTTCCCTAAAGAGGCCTGGTAGGCTCTCTTTAATATGGAGAGCAACGATGTGTCCCTTCCCGCTAATAAGATCTTTGTGGGGGTCTTGTACCGCATTAACCACATTTCCTAAATCGGGGTAGATTTGGAGGTAGGGCGAATTGATGAGTTTAACGTAATAAAGGGCCTTCTCAACGCTGTTCATGAAGGGGGTCTCCATAGTTTCGAAGGCTAATATAACGCCATACTGGGCCGCTAAGGTGGCACACTTGGCTAAGTTTTCTTGGAAAAGGGCCCTTGTCTCTCCAGTAGAATCGCCATAGTAGATATCGTAACCGGCCAGTTGGATGATGGGAATTCCCAGAAAAGCGGCTAAATTCAGAGATTTTTCCATGATCTCTAAGGAACGCTTAGCTGTTTGTCTGTCGCCTAATGGATAGCGGCGGTGACCACTTAAGCAGATTGACCCGAAGGGGAGAATCTCACGGCTAAAAGCGAGCAAGTCACTTAGCTCTTGAGCCGAATAAGCGAGGCGCCCCAATTTTTCATCACTCTCATCAATACTTAGTTCTAAAAAGTCGTAGCCCACTTTTTTGGCGAGAAGGAGCTTCTCCTGCAGGGAAAGGGAGTCCACCATGGCCTTCTCGTAAAGTCCCAGTTTGTATCTCTTCATGGCGCCATTATAACAAAGAAGAAAAATAAAGACGAGGTTATTACTTGACTTTTTGCCCTTCTGGTATTTCGATTGTAGTATGGACAAGGTACATATAGGGCTGTGCATAGGAACGACCAATACCACTCTGACAGCCCTTAATTTAAATCGAGGAGAGGTGGTTAAAAGCCGTTCGCTGGCTTCCCAACGCATCGATACCCAAGAGGCTTACTCTTACTGCCAAGATCCCCACGAAATAGAACGGGTAGTGGGGGAGCTTTTAGATAGTGTCGACGAACCCTGGGCATCTCTGACTGTTACCGGACAGGTGCATGGCATCTTGTACTACGACAAGCAGGGAAAGGCCCTCTCCCCCCTCTATACTTGGCTGGACCAGCGGGGATTGGTAGAGCTTGAGGGGATCACCAGTCAGCAACTCTTATACCAAAAAGGGGGGGTGCTCCTTCCTTCCGGCTACGGTTTTTTAACCCACTATGCCAATGTGCGGATGGGGAAGGTGCCGGCAGGAGCTGTTGGTTTTTGCGGGATTCTTGAATACATTACCGGGCGCTTAATTGATCAACCTCTAACGGCCTGTGATACGAGTACGTTGGCCACCTATGGTGGATGGAGTGTTGTCGAGAGGAGATTTCAACAAAACCTCCTGAACGAGGTTACTAACGGTCTTTTTCTGACTCCTGCGCCCCCTTTCTCCATAGCCGGCTACACGCAGGAGGGGGTGACAGTTGCCTGCCCGGTGGGTGACAATCAAGCGGGATTCTTAGCCATGGTCGAGTCGTGGGAAGATACTGCCTTAGTCAACGTGGGTACTAGTGGGCAAATCTCATTTTTTAGCCGTAGTGCCGAAGGGAGCCCCACTTTAGAGTTACGTCCTTTCTTTGACCAAGGTTTTCTCCATGTGGGAGCGACACTCACGGCGGGTAAAGCTTATGAGAATCTGCAAAGCTTTGTTAAAGAGATTCTGCACGCCGCCGGTTTGGCGTTTAGTAGTGAACAAGTGTATGCTTTAATGGAGAGGGTAGCCAAAGAGGAGACCTCTTTAGTAGTCGATCCCCGTTTTAGTGGGTCACGTTTAGAGGCCTGGAGGAGGGGCTCTATCGAGAATATAACTCTAGATAATTTTTCTCTGGGCGATTTAGTGTTAGCCACAGTTGATGGGGTGATTGATGAGCTACTCAATTTCAACAGCCATTGTGTAGAGGAAATTGTAGCCACGGGGAGTGCTTTTTTGAAAAATAGGCTGTTTGTTAATGCGTTGGTTAAAAAATTTCCAGGGGTTGTCACGGTTGCCCCTTTAGAGGACGGAGCAGGCTTGGGAGCGGCGATCATCGGAGCTTTGGCGACCCAAGAGCTCTCCCTCGATAATTTGCCCAATATAGTGCAAAAAATAATAGGT
>JBAYSE010000162.1:0-3308 GCA_041676265.1 Sphaerochaetaceae bacterium | reverse complement strand
TTGGTGCGCAAAGTAACCGCCATCGGGTTGGGGCTGTAGTTGTACTTCTCCACCACTGCCATTATTTTTTTGCGCGTCTCGGGGTGGACCCCTCCCTGATGATTAACTACTCGAGAGATGGTTTTAATAGAAAAGCCGGTTTCATTGGCAATGTCGATTAACCTGACTTTCTTCATTGTTATTTACCTTGTGTAATGGCTGTAGTGACGGATTCTTGGTATTGAGTCGAGCAGTTGACACCAAAGGCGTACCATAAACGGACACTTTGGCCCCCCCCTAGTTGTTTCACAGTTCCTTTACGCTTCTCATTGGCGAAGCCGGTCGGCCCTCCGGTAGCCGGAAGGGCAAAACCACAGGCACTGCGGTCGGGGGTTTGCGTTAGCCAAACGACGGTGTGGTCTAAGACTTTTGTGTCGGCAACCACCCATGCCATAGCCCCCTCATTGTTATCCATCGTGGCGAGGGCATAGCGGCCTTCCCCATAGTTGGAAGGGGCTTTATTAGCATGGTCCATGATGGCCACCAACTCCGGGTCATAAATAATGTTTTTGGCGAGGGGTAACATCTTTGAGGGGTCTTTAACCACTCCGTCGATTACTTCATCTAAAAATTCGACGGCATCAGCGGAGAAAGGCTTAACCGAATAGGAGAGCTTCCCTCTCAGAGGGTAGTAGAAGTTTATATGGGCCAAGTATTGGTAGTCGAGAGGCGCATTGAAATTGTTCTTTAGAACTCCATCTACCACCATATTATTGCCATCGGCATTTACTAAAATTTTGGCAGTGAAGCGGTAACTGGCTTCAAAGGGGGTGTGCACCTCAAAAGTACAGCAGAGGGCGATAGGGAACACTTGGTTTTCTAGGTCTACCTCCACCCAGGCAGATTGTGGTGAAGAGATTGGTAACTCCCCATGCTGAGGGTGGGAATCTTCGGCGGTGGGGTTTCCCATGGAGAGCACTCCGCAGTGGATCAAAAAAGCACCGTAGTTATGGAGGAAATTCTTGCCATAAGAGGGTTCTTGGACAAAACCGTCGAATTTTTGAGAGACTCCTTTTATTTTCCAATCCCAAAGCTCCCCCCCTAGATAGGGGAGCCACATTATTTCCCCCTCCCCTATGGAGAGGCGGAGAACCTCTACCCCGTGGGTATTGAGAGAGCTCTCAAGGGAAAATCCGGGACCCTCAAATAAGGACTGTTTAGTCGCTAAAAAGACCCCTTTGTTCAAGTTCAAGACAAATTTCCGGTTCTTTTGCATTTAAAACCCCCTAAAAATAGTAAACGTTGTCAGTATCTATTCAACTCTACAATTGTGGATTTGTCAATGTTACTCCCCATTTAAAGCTAAAAGGAAAGGAAATAGTCTCTTTCAAGACTTTTTGCTAAGACTCTATTTTCTTGACCGACGAGCGCACCAACAATTCAGGATTTAAGATAACCTGAACTTTATCGTGGCTCTTCTGTTCAATGGAATCGAGGAGGATTGCGGTAGCATGCAGACCGGTACCCTCTTTAGGTTGGTTAACGGTCGTCAAAGGGGGGTTGAGGTATTTGGTTGCCAAAATATTGTCATAGCCCACGACGCTGTAAGTGTCGGGGATGGAAAAGCGACCGCTGCATGCTGCTTCGTAAATGCCGATGGCAATGACATCACTTAGGGTGACGATTGCCGTAAAGTCATCGGCTTTTACTTCATCTTCACCGTTGAGGATGCGCTCCATTTGTTCACTAGTGGCTTCAATTTCAATAGGGTTGTATTTTACCAGTTCCTTTTGGAAAGGGATACCGTTCATCTTCAGTGTTTTTTGGTAGCCTTGCAGGTAGCGGTGCGAAGAGGGGAGCCCCTCAGGGCCATTGAGCAAGAGGATTTTGCTATGTCCATTTTCAATTAAATGGGAGACGGCCAAATAGGCCGCCGCTTCATGGTCGACGTAGACGCAGCTGGCTTCACATTTAGTGGGCAGATTGTCGATAAATACCGTTTTGACCCCCTCGTTAATGAGAAGGTCAATATTCGCAGAATCTTCGCTGACTGAAGAGATGATAATCCCCTCTACTCCTTGGCTCTTCATGGTGAGAATATTCTTGCGTTCCCTATTTGCATCGTAATTGGAGTCGGCTAAGAACATGGTGTACCCTTTTTTATTCAAGACTTCGCCAATCGCTTTGTAAATTTCGGAGTAAAAAGGACTTTGTAAATCGTTTAGGATGACACCTATAGCCATTGTCCGACGATTACGGAGGCCTTTAGCTAAAATATTGGGAGTATAGTTGTATTCTTTGGCCAAAGCTTGAATTTTTTTGCGGGTATTTATGTTAATCACGGGGTCATCATGTAGCGCTTTGGCTACAGTTGAAAATGAGACGCCGGCTTTCTCTGCAAGAAACTTTATCGTGACATTGCGTGGCTTCATAATCCTACCTGAGACTCGAGTTTTTTTATTGTACAAAATCCTCTATAAGCTGTCAAACACAAACTGGGGAAATGGGCAAAAACACCCTTGTAAAGCATGGAAAAGGCAAGATTTAGGAAAAATACTTAACACATTTTTATCATTGGAAAACAATAAAGGTGTGTTGCAAGATGCTATTTTTTACGATATAGTCAGGAAGATACCACTCTAGAGAACTAGGGTGTTGTTGTGTGCAAATGGCTGTAGCTCCACAAAGGGTTGCAGATAAATATAATTTTCAATGGAGTGTCAAAATGAGTAACAAGAAAATGGTTACTATCGATGGGAATAGTGCGGCTGCCCACGTAGCTTATGCTTTTAGCGATGTGGCGGCGATCTATCCAATCACCCCCTCTTCACCAATGGGGGAGTATGCCGATTCCTGGGCAAGTACCGGGCGATTAAACATGTTTGGTGAACGTGTCGACATTATGGAGATGCAGAGTGAAGCGGGAGCAGCCGGAGCCGTTCATGGCGCCCTCTCTGCAGGAGCCCTCACCACAACATTTACGGCCAGCCAAGGCTTGTTGCTGATGATACCGAATATGCATAAAATTGCCGGAGAGATGTTACCTACCGTCTTCCACGTCTCGGCACGTTCGCTTGCTGCGCAGTCCCTCTCAATTTTTGGCGACCACTCTGACGTAATGAGTTGCCGTAACACCGGCTTTGCCATGACAGCGGCCAGTGGAATTCAAGAGACTATGGATTTAGCTTTGGTTGCCCATTTGGCAACCCTCAAATCTAAAGTCCCCTTCCTCTCTTTCTTTGACGGCTTCAGAACCAGTCATGAAGTTCAAAAGGTTGAACAGATCTCTTATGAGGAGATGAAGAGTTTAGTAGAAGTTGAGTATATTG
>JBAYSE010000161.1:0-3335 GCA_041676265.1 Sphaerochaetaceae bacterium | reverse complement strand
ATTGGTGGCTGCAGTGACAATATTTTTGCAGAAGTTTGTTTCCAAACGGCGCAAATTCACGAGTGTTCTCCTTTATCGTACGCAACCTATTAGACTAAAAGGAGCTTCTAACTTCTTTGCCCACTTCATATCTTACCTCATCGTCTTCCTTAGCACCCTTCCGATGGGAGTTGTAGTTCTTTTCGCCTTTAAGAACACTAAGGGACCAGTTTTTGTCGAGGGCTATGGCTTAGGGAACTTTAGACAGGTAAGTCGCGAAGTACCACAAGCGATTATTAACAGCTTCTGGTTCTCGATTGTGGCCCTACTTTTCATTGTGGTCGTAGGAACCCTTTTAGGCTTCATTGTTACCCGTAAACAGAATATAGCTAATAAAATACTCGATGCTCTCTTAATGACTCCCTATATTGTGCCGGGGACTGTTATGGGTATCGGTTTGATTATCGCCTTTAATAAGCCGCCGGTTATCCTTTACGGGACTTGGATGATAATCATCGTTGCCTACTTTATTCGACGTTTGCCCTATTCTGTACGCTCGGCTTCATCAATTTTACAACAAATTGATCCTGATTTAGAGGATGCCGGAATTAGCTTAGGAGCGCCTCCGGCACGTGCCTTTAGGAAGATTGCCATTCCTCTCATGATTCCAGGAATTATCTCGGGAGCGGTAATGAGCTGGATTACATCTATTAACGAATTGTCGGCCTCAATCCTCCTCTATGTGGGCAATACTACAACGATGCCGATACGTATCTACGCTTGGGTCTTAGGAGGCTATTTTGGGCCGGCAGCAGCACTAGCTACTATCTTACTGGCAACTACCGGAGTAGCCCTCTTCCTCCTAAATACTTTCGGGCGGGGGAAAATCGATATCGTTTAGGACCTTACGAGGGAGAGAGGGGTAGTTAACCTCTAATTCTGCCAGAAGGGCATCAGTGCTACTGAAGAGGTGGCCTCTGATGCCCATTTTTTGAGCCCCAACAATGTTTTGTTCAAGGTCGTCCAGGAAAAGAATTTCAGAAGGCTCTAGTGCCACTCTCTTGATAGCCTCTTCGAAAATCCCCTTATCGGGCTTATTTATCTTGATTAGGCCTGAGATGACAACCTCATCAAAGTGTCCTAGCCAAGGTTGCTCCTTAACCAACATCTGGTAGGTCTCGGGGCTCATATTACTAATGATAACCGTTTTATAAGAGTTTTCTTGGAGACTTTTAGCCCAGTTAAGCATCTTCTGATTCATCCTAGAAAAACCTCTCACATCAAGGATTGTCAATGCATGGTCTATCTTGTGACTTGCCACCGGTGAGCCACATTCTCTTAAGACGTTGTCCCAATACCTGCGGTAAGAGTGCTCACCAGAGTCGAGTTCCCACCGGTGAGCCCAAAGAGCATTGTTAAATTCATCGTAGGGAACTTGGGCCAAATTGGCCATTTCGGTTACACTTTCCCTCGTTATAAAGTAGGCTAAAACACCCCCAAAATCGAACGCCACACACCGAATATCTTTTCCCATAGATTACAATTTCCTCTCACTACTTGTGTTCGTTGCAGGAATACTACCACAAACAACAGAAGAGTCAAATGCTACTACCTAGATTTGTAATTGTTCTAACAGAACAATTACAATTCTCAATAGCTCTCCTTGAATGTTTTAGGGAAAAGGTATACGCTTCAATCAATGACGTGATTTATAACCAACTTGCAGCGTCAAAAAATAATTCGCTAAAAGGAGTCCAAAATGTATTTAAATCAAGGTAGTGTTTTTCTCATTCGGTGTCTCCCTATGCGTGGGGAGGGTAGCTATGACGTAGATTTAGATGTGTCTGCTAGAAAACCATAAAAATAAGGAGAAAAACATGGAATACAAAGCAATTGAAAAAGTAATCGAAGAAGAGATTAGCGAAGTCTATCTGATCGATGGGGTAGAGTACAAAGCTGACATTAGGACTTGGGGACCCTATGGGGTGTATGGCAATATGGCCTACAATAATCGTCAGGCAGTGGTGGAGTTGGAGGGGCTTGGTAGGGTAAGGGTAATCTTTCCCAAGGATCGGATGCTAGTTCCATCCGATTGTAGCCCAGCCCGTTTCACTCCCTATGCTGAAGAAATGATCGATAAGGCAGTTAGAGAGTACGTTGGCTTCACTAAAAATCTCAATGGTACCCGACTTGTCAATCAAGTGATGGAGTTTGAAGTTATTTAACCAAACTGGTGCCCCCTTAAAGAGGGGGCAACCTAAAATCAACTACCGCTAGGTTTAGTCACCACTAAGAGCTTAATGCTTACGTTATAACAGCAATGGGTTAAAAAATAGCCACTTGCATCACAAAACCTCTTAGAGTTGAAAATACCAATTTCAACTAAGAGGAGAAAATCATGAGTAGGAGTGGCAAGTACGTTATGTTAACACAAGCACAACAAAAACTAAAAGAGGAAGTTAGATCCCTACAAAGATTATCTAAACGAGTAGTTTGAGTACAGAGCCTTCAATTACGAGCTGGTTTGTTTTACTAACTGCAAGTATGGGAATCCCCATGGCCATTTTCAAATCTATGGCAAATTGCAAACATTAGTGTACGATATCTTACAATTACGGTAAAATTTGTTGATTTAACTGATAAAAAGTAATAGATTGTGGTTAGTACACCCGCCGCGCCTCTGCTAATGCACGCGAACTTCGGTGGGTTTTTTATCAGAGACTTCACTTAAAACAGTGCTCACAGTTTTCATATTGAGTAATTAGAGTACCCCACATATCGACCATAAATATGAACCATCTTTTATCGTCTTGAGACTCTAATGAAATATTGGGGAGATATAAATCATGCAGAGGGTCCATTGTAGTGGTATAATAGGGGCAGTTCTACCTCAATCAGAGGAGGTTGTTAGTGAAATCAATTGTTATCGTAGAAGATGAAAAGCTGGTATTGCTGGGAATTGAATCGTTATTTGAGCAGAACAGCAGATACAAAATTGTCGGCAGTTTTTCACGTGCAGACCAAGCCCTACGTGCAATTGATCATTTGGATCCCGATATTATCCTGACCGATATTAAAATGCCGGGAATGGATGGTTTGGAATTCTTAAAGCGCCTCCAAGAGAGTGCGAGCCGGGCACAGGTAGTGGTACTCAGCTGTCTGGAAGATTTTGCCATTGTTTCATCAGCATTTAAACTGGGTGCAGTTGACTATATCCTTAAGCATGAATTAGATGCATTTGAGTTGTTCAAAACTCTAGACGGGCTTTGCTTAGACCAGGCGGGACTTGAAGAAAGACATCATAAGGCTACCACTAGACCTGATTGGGCTCAATTACACCGTTTTTCTGAACGTAT
>JBAYSE010000160.1:0-3376 GCA_041676265.1 Sphaerochaetaceae bacterium | reverse complement strand
ATTGCAAACATCGCCCGCACAATGCCAAAGATAAAAGCTGAGGTGATGATGATAGTTGCATCGACTAACAGTAAACTGGTACCTAACGGCAGAGGGGTAAAGCGGCTAATTACTTGCCCTAGGATATCGGTACCGCCCGTATTGGCTCCTCCTTTCATCACCAGTCCAATTCCACTACCGATAAAGAAGCCCCCAAAGAGGGCCGAGAGGAGGATATCGACCGAGTCGTTATAGGGGATTACCCCTTCATAACCGAACACTAGGCCGGTCAGAGAGACAAATAGGCTCAGTAAAACCATCCCTAGAAGGGACTTTAAACCGTATTTTGGTCCAAAGATCTTTAGCCCGATAAGAAATAGAGGGACGTTCATGACTAACATTGAGATGCCCGGTTCAAATGCGAGGGTGTGAAAAAGAATAGTGGCAATACCGTTGACCCCACCACCGGCAATTTTTGCCGGCATGTTGAAAGCGGCGATGCCAAAGCCGGCTAAAGCCGAGCCCACTACAATAAAAAAGTACTCTTTAATTTGGCGTAAAATGGATTTCATCGCTTCTCCATGGGAGAGAATCCCTCCCCAATGACTTCGTAGGCCTCCTCAATAATCATGAAGGCTTGGGGGTCTGTCTCTTTCACAATAGTGTTGAGCTGAGTTATTTTTTGGTTGGGAATGACTGTCATTAAGACAGAGCGCTCTTCTTTAGAATAGATGCCATAACCGCTGAGCAGTGTCCCTCCGTGGCCTAACTCCTCACTAATGCGACGAGATATTTCCCCGTGGGCTTCACTGACAATTAAAGCTGTTTTAGCGTAACGGGTCCCCATTTTTAGCAAGACAAAGTTGATGGCTGCACTGGTGGCCACTAGGGTAATAGTGGCAAAAAGGGCACTCTTTAATCCAAAGGCGAAGCCCCCTGCCAAGATAACCAGTCCATCCACGAGGAACAGGGAAGAGCCCACTGAGATAGGGGTGTATTTACTTAGAATTTGGGCCGCGATATCGGTGCCACCGGTGTTAGCGCCCCCTTTCAGCACCACCCCCATTCCAAAGCCCGCGAGGAACCCACCAAAAAGTGCCGATAGGAGCACATCGACAGGATTGTCGTAACTTAAAAAGCCTTCAAAGCCCCAGAGGAGGCCAAAAAGGGAGGTAAAGAGGGAGAGTAGCAAGGTCCCCATGAGGCTAGTTACCCCGTAGCGCTTACCAAAGATTTTAAGGCCTGCTAAAAATAGGGGAAGGCTTAAAAGAAAGATAGAGGTGCCCACTTCAAAGTTAAAGAGGTGGTAGAAGATGACGGCAATCCCGCTGACCCCTCCTCCGGCTAGTTTAGCCGGAGTAATAAAAGCTGCAATTCCAACCGCTGTTATTAAAGAGCCAAGTACAATAAAAGTGTAGTCCCGCAGTTTGTGTGTTTTTATCATCGCTGGAGAGTATACCTTAAAGGGCCGGAGAACTCTACACTTCAATCTTCAAAGGCACGTCAACTGAGACAGTTAAGAGCTTTTCGAGTAATTCGTTAGCATCTGTGGCCAACGTTAATGTCTCTAACATTCTTTGGCTGAGAAATCCGGTGGTAACACTCTCATTTAGGAAGTTAAGGAGCGTAGAGTAATAGCCGGCAATATTGAGCAGGCCGATTGGTTTTTGGTGGTAACCGAGTTGGAGCCAAGTGAAAGCTTCCATAAATTCTTCCAAAGTGCCAATACCTCCGGGGAGAACCACAAAGGCATCGGCTTTAGCATACATAGTTGCCTTCCTCTCATGCATATTAGAGACCACAATCAACTCATCTTCACTTGAATACATGCCTTTGAGCAAGTCGTGGAGTCTCTGGGGTATAATGCCGGTGATTTTTACGGGGTACTCCTTTAAAGAGTTGGCAAGCACACCCATTAACCCTAAGCTTCCCCCTCCATAGATGAGGTTGATTCCCCGCTCCCCCATGGCACGGCCTAAGTTGTCGGCCCCCGCTTGATACTCTTGTTTTACCCCATTGGAGGAGCCACAGAAGACACACAAGTTTCTAATAGTTCGCTTTTCTCTCAACATTTCCAGAGCATACACAACAGACTCCCCTTTTGACAAGCTGTAACTAGTTAAGACTCCCTTTTTAGTCTATATTACCCTTAAGGAGTCAGTTTGATGATTGAGGCAATTTTGTTTGATATGGATGGCGTTTTAATAGATTCGGAAGAGTATATCTCAGCGGCAGCTATCGCTTACTTCAAATCACTGGGAGTAGAGACCAAACCGGAAGATTACATCCCCTTTGTGGGGGCCGGCGAAAACCGTTATATAGGCGGTGTTGCTGAAAAATATGGGGTGGAGTTGGAAATCGAGCAAGCCAAACTAGACACCTATGCAATCTATGAAGAGTTGATTATGGGCAACGAAGGGGCCTTAGAGGGTGTTGTTCGCTTCATTAACAACGCCCATGCAGCCGGCATCTCCATGGCGATTGCCACCAGTGCCGACCGGCGTAAAATGGAGATTAACTTACAAGCGATGAACTTAGACCCCGCTTGGTTTACGGTCCTGATCAACGGTAAAGACATCGAGAGGAAAAAACCCTTTCCCGACATCTATGAAAAAGCGGCACGGGAACTGGGAAAAAAACAGAGTGAATGTGTTGTCTTCGAAGACGCTACCAATGGAGTGGAGGCAGCCAAAGCCGCCGGTTCGCTCTGTGGAGGACTAACCACCAGCTTCTCTGGTGAAGAGCTACGGGCCAAAGGGGCCGATTTCATCATTACCGGGTTGAATGACTTCCCAGATTTTGCATCCATTGAGGAGTTTAACAGACTGTTAAAGGTCTTCTTGGCACGCGAGGTAGCCCTTGAAACCAGAAGACAAGCCTACACCCCCTACTCCCACTTCAAAGTGGGTGCTGCCATAATCTCCCAAGAGGGTCATATCTATAAGGGGTGTAATGTTGAAAATAGTAGCTATGGAGCGACCATCTGTGCCGAGCGGGGGGCAGTAATGGCCGCGGTAGCCCAAGAAGGCGAGGCCTTCGTCATTGAACATGTGGTGGTAGTTGCCGACTCATCAACGCCGGCACCCCCTTGCGCCATTTGCCTGCAGGTGTTAAGTGAGTTTGCCACCGAAGAGAGTCGATTCACACTCTTTAACTTAGAAGGAAAGAGGGAAGATTATCTTTTTAAGGAGCTTTTGCCACTCCCTTTCAGGCTTTAACAAACGCCCCCTTCTAAAGCCATTATTTTAGCTACCCGCTTAGCATGCCGACCGCCTTCAAAAGAGGTGTCGATGTAGGCATCAAGGATCTCTTCTACCGGCTCACCATAAGCAATACGTCCCCCAAAAGCGATAAAGTTGGCATTGTTGTGCATTTTAGCCATACTGGCAGCATAGCT
>JBAYSE010000159.1:0-3381 GCA_041676265.1 Sphaerochaetaceae bacterium | reverse complement strand
TGACAACCAGAAGGAGCAGCACTAGGCTAATTTTTTTAACCATCTCTATTTTCCTAATATGGAACCAATTATCTGGGGATTCCCGTTAATAAACGCAGCGCTGTCCATCTCTTTCTTTTGGGCAAGGTGGAGCCGACTCAAGTAGATAACGCCATCTTTGCAGACCACTTCTAACCCTTTCCCTTTCACAAAACGGTTGACCGTACCAACTGCTATATCAGCATAAGAGGGATCTTGCTTAAAACCGGCCGTTTCAATGATGGCTAAAGGAATGCCATTAAAAGTAGTACTAGCGCGAGGCCATGGGGTGAAGGCCCTAATTTTGCACTCTATTTTTGCTCCCTCTTCATCCCATTCAATCACACCATCTTCTTTGGTTAGAAGGCGCGAAAAAGTAGCCTCATCGGAGCATTGAACAGTCTCTTCAATTTCCCCCTTAGATAGCTTTTTAAGGGTCTCTATAAGGAGACTAGGCACTAAATTGGCAATTTTTTCACTGAGAGAGGCTGTTGTTTCCGTGCCATCCAACTCAATAACCTGTGAAGCGAGGATATTACCACTGTCTATCTCTTTGGCTATCCTTTGGATAGTGACGCCGGTTTGCTTCGCCCCCTCTAAAAGGGCAAATTGAATCGGTGAACTTCCCCGGTACTTAGGGAGTAACGAGGGGTGTATATTAAGGGCGCCACTGGGAAAGAGGGCGAGAAACCGAGGACCAAAGTAGTGCCCACAAGCAAAAGAGATTAGCAGGTTGGGTTTTAGAGACGCAACCTCTTCCCGGACGTCTTTAGTCAATTTCTCGGCCTGTATGACCTTTAAGTTAAGCTTCAAGGCCTCCTCTTTGATGGGGGGTGCTTCAATAGAGCGTCCCCGACCGGTAGGTTTGTCAGGGTTTGAGAGGACCCCCACGACTTCAAAGTTATCAACAAGGGCACGCAGGGTGGGGATGCCGATGGCAGGGGTTGCTGCAAACAGAATTCTAAAATTACTCCCCTCCATCTCCCCTCCGTTTAATCTCTCTTTTTATTCTGTCGATTGTAAGCTGCAATCAGTTTTTCCCGAGCTTCCAGCTCCATATGGTCGATAAATAGGACACCGTTGATGTGGTCATTTTCGTGCTGGATCACCCGCGCCAAGAGCCCCGAAGCCTTCACGGTAAACGGCTTCCCCTTGAGGTCTTGAGCTTGGACTGTGACTTCACTGGGACGGGTAATGTGACTAAACATCTGAGGGATACTCAAACACCCCTCTTCGTAGGTTGTCTGCTCAACACTAGTTTCAATAATCTCAGGGTTTATAAAGACGAAACGGCCCTCTTCTTGGCGGGTATCAACGACAAAAAGCCTCTGACCCAACCCTATTTGGGGGGCGGCTAATCCCACACCATCTGAGGCCTCCATAGTTTCAAACATGGCATCGACTAAGATGGCCAGAGCATCATCAAACTGACTCACCCTCTTAGCCTTCTCTCTCAATATCTCTTCGCCTAGCGTATATATCTCTAACATGGGCTAATAATAGCTATAAAGGTCTCTCTGCGTCAATGTTCAAAGGAGTTGTAAGGGGTCGACGTCAATCTCTAAATAGAGGGGAGGGGCAACTTTAAATTCTTTGCTGACGGCCGTCGTTATTTGTAGCAGTTCCTTAATTCCAGTACTGCGTAATACTAGATGGTAGCGCCACTTATTGGCAATCTTCTCCAAAGGACAGGGAGCGACCCCTAAGATTTCAGGTCTAGTCGCCTTGTCTTTAAAATAGCCCCCTAAGGACTCAATAAAGCTTTTCAAGCGCTCAATTTCCCCCTCAACCTTAGTCTTACTACCCCCCCGAATTACAAAATTAACTAACCGTGTGTAGGGGGGGAAGGCGGTTTCTTTGCGCATAGCCAGTTCAGTTTTGTAAAAAAGTTCCCCGTTCCCCTCTGTGGCTAGTTTAATAGCACTATTGTCGGGGCGATAGGTTTGGACCACCACCTCTCCTGTTTCGTTGTAGCGACCGGCTCTTCCACTCACCTGTACAATTAAGGCAAAGGTGCGCTCCTGTGATCTGAAATCGGGTAAATTGAGCCCACTGTCGGCTAACACAATCCCTACTAAGTCGACCTTAGGAAAATTGAGCCCTTTAGCAACCATTTGCGTGCCCAGCAGGATATCTATTTCACCCGCTTTAAAAGAGCTGATGACCTGCGCTACTTCCTCAGATTTTCCAGCGGTATCGGTATCGAGGCGGGCTATTTTTGCCTTTGGGAAGAATTGTTCGACCTCTTTTTCTACCATCTCTGTACCAAAACCACCATAGCCAACATCGAGTGAAGAACACTCGGGACAGACACTAATAGGCTGACGGGAATAGCCACAGTAGTGGCACATCATCCGATTGATCTTTTTATGATAGGTTAAAGCAATTGAACAGTGGGGACAGCTCATCTCAAAACCGCAAGAGCGGCAATGGAAAAAATAGGAAAAACCGCGCCGGTTTAAAAATAGAATAACTTGTCGCTTATTGCCCAGAGTCTTCTCCATCTTGCTAACTAAAACCCGTGAGAGGAGGCGTTTTTCACCCAACATGTTGACAACGCTGATCTTAGGCACCTTCCCGCCGGCGACCCTCTCCTGGAGAAAATGGCGGACCACTCCCCCCTCTTCCATCATTAACCAAGACTCCATAGAGGGCGTAGCACTCCCCATCATTAGTAATGCGTTCGTTAAAGAAGCCCTCTTTTGAGCTACTTGGCGGGCATGGTAGCGGGGCACATTGCCTGCTTTATAACTATTTTCATGCTCCTCATCGATAATTATCAGACCTAAATTTTTGAAAGGGGCAAACACGGCACTGCGGGCGCCGATTGCTATGTCGACCTCTCCTTGCAAAGTTCTCCTCCAAGTAGCAATCCGTTGTGACGGGCTAAGACCCGAGTGGAGGATGGCGACCCTCTCCTTAAAGCGGTGGGAGACTTGGTGGGCTAATTGGTGAGTCAAGGTTATCTCGGGCACTAAGTAGATGACCTGCTTACCTTGAGCGATTACCGCTTCAGCCACCCGTAAAAAAACCTCACTTTTTCCCGAACCGGTTATCCCGTAGAGGTAATGGAGCCTTTGAGGACTCTTCAGAACAGCCTCAATCGTTGCCGACTGTTCAGGGGAGAGCATCTCGGTTGTAATCAGTTGATTCCCTTCATCAGCACCATAGAGGGGCGACTCGCGGTCAATACGACCACTGGGGATCATTGTGCTAATCGCTTCTCCCAAACTACATTGGTAAAAAAGACTCATCCATTGAGCTAACGCAATTTCCTGTTGTCCAAAAAGGGGCTCTTTATCGATAACGCGCTTAATTGGTTTAATTTCATAGGGAACTGCTTCTATACTCTCTTTCAAAGCC
>JBAYSE010000158.1:0-3425 GCA_041676265.1 Sphaerochaetaceae bacterium | reverse complement strand
CCCGCAACCATGAGCAGCGAAAGACGCCTCCTTTTAAAGGCCTATGGCGCTGAGGTGGTTTTAACCGATGGTGCCTTGGGGATGCAAGGGTCAATGGCCAAGGCTAATGAATTAGCCCAAGAAATTGGCAATGCCTTTATTCCCAGCCAATTTGCCAACCATGTTAACCCCCAGATCCACCGCCAAACAACCGGCGTGGAGCTCTGGACCGATACGGAGGGTAAAATCGATTACCTAGTAGCCGGTGTGGGTACCGGAGGGACAATCTCTGGTTGTGGTTCTTACTTAAAATCTAAAAATAGCCAAATTAAAGTGATTGCCGTGGAGCCTGCTGACTCGCCTATACTCTCTACCGGAGTAGCTGGTAAGCATAAAATACAGGGAATTGGGGCCGGCTTTATTCCCGACACATTGGACACCTCTATCTATGATGAAGTGGTGGGCGTTGAAAATGAAGAGGCCTTCGCGGCAGCACGCCTTCTAGCTCGACAAGAGGGAATTTTGGCAGGCATCTCCTCCGGTGCGGCACTGGCCGCCGCTCTCAAAGTAATTCAAAGAGAAAACTTAAAAGCTAAAGTAGTTGTAGTGGTGCTACCGGACCATGGAGACCGCTACCTCTCTACCGAATTGTTTAATGTATAAAGAGGCCTATGATCCCCTAGTCTGCTTCGCCGTGGCAATGCTTCGAAGAAGAGTACCTTGCTGTGCTTGAGCAGGCTGATTCAGGTCTGCTGCCCACCATAAAGAGTGGGCAGGAGTTTTGCGTAATAAACTAAAGGGTTGACTACTTTTTAGGGCCGGCTGCTAGAGCCTTCTCAACTAAGCCAAAGAAGTCATCTACGGACACTGTTGCACCGGCAATGTCATCGGTAGAGCCGTCCTCGTTGTAAGTTACATCCTTAGGATCTTGGGTCTTAAGAAGGTGTTGTTGTACCTTCCCCGCTTGGACGTACCACTCATCTATGGCGCCTCCAAATTTGACCATATTGTAACCACCGGCTTTGTCGACGGTCTGCTTATCTTCTCCCTCTTCGTTGAGAGCACTCCAATAAGCATCAACAATATTCCCGTTCTTAACTAGGAAAGAGGCGTAAGATTTCCACCCTGATGAACCAAAATCGTCCTCAATGGCGTAATAAGAACCATCTTTGTAGGAACCGGGGGTAACTGGGCCAGCCTTTAGAGCTTCATCAGCCAAGCGGAAGAAGCCTTCAACAGTAATAGTAACACCCGAAATCTCATCGGTTTCGCCATCTTTGTTCAGCTTAATCTTAGTCGGATCCTGGGTTTTGATGAGGTATGCTTCGGCTTTCTCGGCCTGCTGCCACCATTCAGCCACGGCATTGCCAAATTTAACCATGTTGTATTTACCGGCTTTGTCGTACAGTTTTTTATCATCACCCTCACGATTCAATCCACCCCAATCGGCTCTGGTAATTTTGCCATCTTTGACTGTCAGTGACACATAATCTTTCCAACCTGAAGCGGGGAACTCTTTCTCAATTGCAAAATATTCGCCATCAACGTAGGTCGATCCTTTTTGTTTTGAACAACTGATTGCCAATATTGAGACTAGTACAATCAGTAAAATAAGAAAAATCAGACTCTTCTTTTTCATACTTCTCCTCCAACGGTGTAGTATATTAGGTTGTAATCGATAATATATTACCTTATTACTTCTAATCAAGTACCTACCTCCCCTTTCTAACAGCTTTGACAAGGAATTATCAAACTGTTACAGTTCGTCCATGCAAAAAGTTCGCTTAGGCGATGTTATTATATTCCTTTTGGCAACTCTTTTAATAGTTTTTAGTTTTACTTTCTACAAGGGGTTATCGGGGAGACCGGAGGTCCGTGTCCGTGCAGACGGGGGGGAGTGGGTCTACGATTTAGCCGCCGATACTACGGCAACCTTTAAGGGACCCGTTGGTGAGACAACCATCGAAATCAAAGAGGGGCGAGTGCGGGTGGTCGATTCCGATTGTAAAAACAAAGTCTGTATTGCCGCCGGATGGATCTCTTCTCCCGGTCAGTGGATAATCTGCTTACCCAACAACGTCTTCGTCCGCTTAGAAGGCTCTCTAAAAGGGGGTACCATTGATGACCTCTCCTTCTAAAATCAGGGTCGATTTTGTAGCTCTCTTAGCCGCGTGTGCCCTCTTTTTATCAACCGTGGAGTACCTCGTGCCGAAGCCCCTCCCCTTTATGCGGTTGGGTTTGGCCAATTTGCCTTTAATCATCGCCCTTGGCCTCCTCTCTTGGAAAGAGTACCTACTACTGGCTCTACTGAAAGTATTGGGCCAAGCCCTAATAACCGGCACTATTTTCTCTTACATTGTCCTCTTTTCGATTGTCGGGACAACAGCCAGTGTCTTATTGATGTATTTAACCCATTCCCTCTTCAGAAAGTGGGTCTCCCTAGTCGGAGTTAGTATTGCCGGCGCTATGGGGAGTAATAGTGCCCAACTCCTACTCAGCCGCTACCTCCTCTTTGGAGAAGCTGCCAAATTAATCGCTCCCCCTTTCTTGATTGTGGGATTAATTACCTCTGTACTGCTGGGCCTTTTCGCTCAGCAGTTCATCCTCAAAAGCCGGTGGTATAAAAAATACCTGGAGGGAGGAAGATGAGTTTAGCCAATCTACGCCTCTTGGCAGGCTTAATAGCTCTCCCCGCGCTCCTCTTTCAGTCCAATTTCTTAGCCCTTCTTATCCAAAGCGCCTATATAATTATCTTGGCAGTCAGCCACTCGCGTCGCTTCAAACTTTTACCCAATCTTCTGCTCCTCTTTTCGGTCTCCTTAGCCCACCTACTCCAGCCTAATGGGTTGCACCTCTTCTCAATCGGGCGCTTTCCCGTGACCGCGGGAGCCCTCTTATTGGGAGCTCACAAAGCCTTCACCCTCATCTCCCTACTCTACCTATCGCAGTACATGGTAACCGCTCGTCCTCAATTTCCGGGGGCTTTGGGAAAACTGATTACCCTGCAGTTCTACTACTTTGAACGCATTAGGGAGGCGTGGCACATCAAACGTCCCTTGACCGAGGCTATCGATGAGATGTTACTGGAGTTGGAAGTGGACCCCTCAAAAGCAACAAAAAGGGAAACCTCTAAAGCGCCTCTCAGAGAATTCCTTTGGAACTCTATCCACATCATTGTCTTGTGGGCCCTCTTTTTTATTGGGCACTACTCGATCTTACCGAGGCTGAACTGAGGGTCACTAATAGTATAACTGTAGGCACCCTCTTCTAACCCTTTAGAGAGGAATATTTTGTGTTTGTTATCAATAAAAATGGCATCAACACCCTCTAAAGAGTTAATTAAAGCCATCCCCTTTTGCAGACCCAAGGAATAGAGGGCGGTTGAGAGGGCATCGGCATACATTGATTCATCTGTGATGATACTGACGCTGAGGATATCGGTGTCT
>JBAYSE010000157.1:0-3426 GCA_041676265.1 Sphaerochaetaceae bacterium | reverse complement strand
CTTTAAGTCGCTCTTGGGCTTTGGCCAAGATACCACCATCGCGGTCGACTCCAATAACCTTTAGCCGGGGGTATTTTTCTAAAAAGAGGGCGCTGTGGCCCCCTTCTCCTAGTGTGCAATCGATTAAGAGCGCCTGCCTGTCGGGAAGGAGCAAATTAGTGAGAACTTCTCGGGCCAGTACTGAACGGTGCACAATCTCCATCTCACTTGCCCCCTTCCTGTAGTAGCAGACTTAAACTTTGGCTGGCAGAAGAGAAGTCGGCTTCACTCTCTGTTAAGAACTGTTCATAAGCCGCCACACTCCAGAGTTCTAAGTAGAAACTGATGCCTAACATCACCGACTCTTCTTTTAAGTTCAAGGAAACACTCTCCCGCAATTGGGGAGGAATTAAGAGTCTCCCCGATTTATCGATTTCACACTCCATTGCCGGTGCAATAATACGCCTCTGCAAGAGGCGTAAGTTGGCATCAAACATGGCCCCGGGACCATCCATAATTTTAGACCTAATATTTTCAAAGAAAGGCGGAAGCATAATCCAGAGGCAGGGGTCAACAGCACGCGTGATAACCAGAGAAGTATTACCCTCCAAAGCCAAGCGCAATTTGGACGGGATGAGGATACGTCCCTTTTCATCAATTGTGTTTTTATACTCACCAGTTAACATCTTTCTCCCCACTTTACTTTAAAATCTGGGTAAAGTTACCACTCCTTACCACAAACTATACACATTCTCCCACCTGAGGACAATAAAAAAAGAGGGGATAATACCCTCTTTTTACTTATGATACAAAGATATACTATACAGGTGTTGAGTGTTCAGCCAGTTATAACTTACATTTTAGTGAGATGTGTTTAAATAGATGCTTTATCCGTTGTACCGAATACGGTCGCTATCGGGATTGAAAATATTGTAATCTATATCTGGAAAGACAATATTGCGCTTCTCGGCTTTAACTAACCACTCTGTGTTGACGGCATTTTTACACATGTTTTCATAGACAACATTAAAGTTTCCCAAATGGTCTTTGATGCGCGACTCGGCGTAAGAGACAAAGGAGCCATTGTGGATTATAAAAGGCCAGTCAGAACTCATTGCCAAGAGAACTTCGCGGGCAGCTTGGTTAAGGAACCGTTTCTTCAAAGAGGTTTGATCGGGGAAGCGGATAGCCAACTCTTCCATCCTCTCGATGGCTTTGTGGAGGTGGCGGTAAATCCAGACATTGGCACCACTGGCCCAGACTTCTGAATATCCCCCTTCTCCCCAACTCGAGAGGGCCGGTTGCAACTCCTGAGCATCACCATAGAGCTCAAGGTAATCGGTAGGGGTTTCAAAGATTACAGAGTCGCTTTGAGCCGCTTTTCTTAAGACCGTCTCGAGCCAATCGATCCCCTCAAACCACCAGTGCCCAAACAGCTCAGAGTCAAAAGCTAAGGTAAAAAAGGGATCCCTGTCGAGTGAAGACTCTAACATTTTCCCTTTCTTCTCTATTTCGTAGAGGAAGTTTTCGGTGTGTTCTAAAACTTTTTGAGCCGCCAAGCTCGGCTTATAGATATTTTTATTAGCCCCTTTACCGGTAATTGCATGGTATTTGAAGCCGGTAAAAACGCGCACTTCCGGCGCATGGATGTAGGGTCCTATGTACTCCAGAGGGAGATCCCAACCAATATCGCGGTAGAATTCGCGATATGCAGGGTCACTAGGATACCCCTCTACGTTGGACCAGACTAAGCTCGTAAGGTTAAAATCTCTGGCAAAACCATAAACTCCGTTGGGACAACTTATAGGGGCATAATTTCCCCTTTTAGCCGGCTCTTGGGCTAGTGCTAACCCTTGGGCAGAGAGCTGAAAAAAGGAGATCTCTTCCCTCTGTAGGTACTCTTCCAACCCGGGGAAGTAACCACATTCCGGAAGCCAAAATCCTTTGGGTCGCCGTTTAAAGTGGTTAATGTGGGATTGGATAGCTAGCTCTATTTGTGCCTCAATAGCGGAGGGGTACTGGCTAAAAAGGGGCAAATAGGCATGGGTTGCAGCCGTAGTAATTAAATCGAGGTGTCCAGACTCTTCCAAATCCCTAAACCCGCTCAGTATATTGCACTGGTAAATCTCAAAATACTCTTCCAGGTTTTTCGTAATTACATCGAGGTACATCCTGGCAAGAGCTAAACTTTCCGGTGACTCCACTGCGCAACGGACAACTTCTTTCTCGCCCAGTTCTTGATGGAGGCGCAAGTAATTAGTAAACCTGCCCTGTAAAACGGGGTCTGCCAGCATCGTACACAGTGTTGGGGAGAGGGAAATCGTCACTCTATACTTTACATTGTCATCCCTGAGGCGTTTAAACATCCTCAAAAGAGGCAGATAAGTTTCACTAATCGCTTCAAAAAGCCAATCCTCTTCAAGGAAACGGGGATATTCCGGGTGACGAACATAGGGCATATGGGCATTGAGAATTAAACCAACGTAATTTTTTCTCTTCATTAACTATCCATCCAATCATCTAGGCTCTGTACCACCTCTTTTAAAAGGGGGTTTTCGACCATCACTCCCCCTTTGGTTACTAAAGAGGAGGCTAAAAGGTCAAACTGGGTCTTATCTTTTTTTAATATATCGACATTAGCCATCCAGTAACACCTAGGAGTGTAAACTTTTTCAGATTGGCTTAAAAGGCCACTGTTGCCCTTTCCATCACGATAGAATAGAGAAACCATATAAGATCTCCCCCTTTCAGGAAGATTTATATTCCAACTTCTATCATCACGCGTCACATCTATATCAAATGAGTCAATTTCAACTAACTGTTGCGCCTCTTTTAAAAGACTCACCCTTAAAAAAAACTCAATTGGCTCCCCATTGTTTTCCAATTTCTGAATATCTGTTAGGCAAATACTCCAATAGGCGTGCGCCCAGTAAGGGTCCTTTAAGACAAGATAAATGCGGGTCTCCGGATAGAAATCGGGAAGCTTTTCCACCCCCGGCAGAGGCCCCACGTAATCTAGAAATTCGTGTTCTACTAAAGTGTTCATGAATCGGGGTTGTGTGGAGGGGGAAAATTCTACCCCGTCTCCACTGATATTGTTCATCTGCTCTTCATAAAGCTCTTTCAAGGTCTCTAAAAGGTCTTCCCGATCCATTAATTCAACATCTTCGATGCCCCGCTTGGTTGCAATATAACGCAACTCCGCAATTGATAAAGCATCAATGTTAACTGTGATCATGCTTTAAGTCTCCCCTGAGTAATAAACCACCAAGTTGTTTCATCGTAGAGAAATTGGGTTGTTTAGTCAACACAACCGGTCAACCCTGTAATTGTTCTGAGAAAACAGTACCCCCAAATTGTTCTGAGAAAACAGTACCTTTTAGTAAATTAATTAATTAATTTAAGAGGATGGAACGAACATTAATGAGTAAAAAAGAATTGAAGCGG
>JBAYSE010000156.1:0-3444 GCA_041676265.1 Sphaerochaetaceae bacterium | reverse complement strand
CTGGATTTTTTCGACATCTTCAATGGTGGCTACTTGGATGTGAAACTGTCGTGAAATAATTTCATTGTCTTCATCTGTTTTGACGATGTCAACTTTTTCATGGATTCCAAAGTCACTGGAGTGGATAACCATCGGACAGGCAATATAGTTGTCGACAATCATATCGCCTCTCATATGGTTCCACTGGTAGATTGTCCTGCGCAAAGTGGTCTCTAATTCGCGTGCCCAAGGATGGGTACATCTGAGGGTAAGTTCATCGTTGACATTCATCTCATGCCACGGGATCTCGTTAATCCAGACCATGGGACGTTTTGATTTGAGATCGTTTAAATCCCGCCAAAGTTCAGCTTTTTCTTGATGGTCCGGGAGGGCTGCAATTTTAGCTATCTCCTCGCCTAATTGGCGCAAAACGGTTTTTTCAGCATCTTTTAGATCAATTGATGCATAGAGGGTTGGTTGAGTATAACTTCCCGGGTCGTGCAACATGTGTGAGTTCCTCGGTATTTAAAGTGGCCTCCAAAGAGGCCACTAGGAGAGTATTTCTGTACTGTTCTACCACTGTGGTGGATAGAAGTCAGCTACGTCCTTTTTGGTAATAATGTGCTGTGGTAAGTCGCGTCTGTTGGGCAGTTCAATCCCGTTAAACCAATCAGCAGCCGTTTGTACGGCTAAAGCTCCATCGCCTTCGGCCGTCTGATAAGTAATGGCAAAGAGGGAGCCATCGGCGACCATGTCCATCCCAATCTTAGAGTTTCCGGCCGCGACAACAACAACATCAGTTCTGCCGGCTTTTTTCAAAGCTTCGGCAATGCCTAAGGCTTGAGGTGCGTCATCAGCGGCAAAGATCCCTTTGAGGCGGGAGCCAAAGCGGGTCAACCAGTCTGAAACTAATTGAGTCGTTCTGTCAGCTTCGAAACCAGGAGCCTGCATATCGAGGGTAACAATTTCCGGTGCATAGCCGGCTAACTCTGACAGAGGTCCATATGAGCGGGCAAAATAGGGAGAACCACCGGGGGAGTGTTGGATATAAGCAATGCCCAACTCTTTAGCACCGGGATTTCGCCTTCTCAGTTCATCGGCAAATACTCTGGCAAGCTTTCTCATCTGACCAAAGTCGTCGGGACCGGTCCAGGTGATAGCATAGTTCATGGCTTCAGCCGTCGGTAAGGTGTTGAAGAACATGAAAGGGACGCCTGCCTGGTTAATTTTACGGGCCTGTTGGACAGAGGTCGTTGCATCCAGTGGAATCAAGAGAAGCATGTCCGGCCTTTCGTTTATAGACTGGTCAATCATTTGGTTCTGTACGGAAAGGTCCCAGTTGGGGGACAAGATCTTTAAGTTGATTCCATAAGCATCGGCCACTTTTTTAGCCCCGGTTGTACAAGCGGTAGTCCAGGGGTGGTCACCGTGAACAATCATAATAACGCGTTTACCCTTGGCACCATCTTTGGGAGACTCTGGAATATTAACTTTGTTGGATTCCCAACCGGCATACTCCATATCGTACCAGTGTAGTGGATCAGCTTCGCTTAGAGCTTCCGGATCAGCGGGTCTTTTGGGAACAACCGGAATTTCACTCGCCAACCTTAATAAAGGTTGTCCGTCTGCTGCTTTAAGAACAGAAGTATCAACCTTTAGCGACTCCTCCAAATTAGCGGCTGCTTCAGCCTTTGAAGGACCTGTTACCTTTCCTCCTTGAGCAAATAGCAACGATCCGGCAATCAACAAAATCATTGCTACAAAAACAAATCTTCTGTGTTTTCTCATAAAAAATGCCTCCTTAATTAGTCGAAAATATACTTATAGCCGCTAACCGGCCCTTTTTTGTCTTTTTAACGCTCTGCAGACAATTTTAATTTTTCTAAGAGCTCCGTCCTTTGCCCAATTGTTTTTTCATGTTTGTAGGCTGCATAGGCTTCATACAGAACTACCAGTGCAAGGATCAAACCTGAGATGAAAATCTTCACCTCATTACCCAAGCCGAAAAGGATAGTGCCTGTATAAAGCATCTCTAGAGAAAGGATGGCAATTACAGAATTGAGGATTCCCCCTTTGCCTCCCGACATTGCCGTCCCTCCTATGATTGTGGCTGAAACGACGTACATTAGCGAGTTATCCCCCATATTAAGGGTGGCAGCACAAGACTCCATGGCGAACAACACGCCCCCCACACCGGCCATTGTTGAAGAGAGGACAAAAGCGGTAATGGTAACCTTGTCGGTGTTGATTCCAGCCAACCAAGCCGTTGTTTTGTTCCCCCCTACCATGTAGAAGTTGCGGCCCCATTGAGAGTAGGAAACAAAGAGGAAAAATACTATGGTAAAGATTATGGTCAAGATTACGCGGGGCGGAAGGAGCGGTAAAAGTGGCTTTGAGAGGAAGTCCGATACGGCAAAAACCCCGGCACCGGAGAGGCTGACCGAGTTTCCTTTTGTGATGGTGTAGGTAGCTCCCTGTAAAATTGTCATTGTCCCTATGGTCACGATGAAAGAGTTAATTTTAACCTTAGCTACCAAGAGTCCATTTACAAGACCAACCGCCGCTCCGGCGAGAATTGCAATGGGGAAACTAAGACCATAACCCAGCTTCTTCTGCAGAATTAGAGCTATCACGGCAGAGAAAGTCGCCGTCCTGCCAATAGAGAGATCCATCTCGCCGCAGATCATGACGATGGTGAAACCTAAAGCCAAAGTGGCATTCATAGAGACCGTTCTTAAAATGGTCGTTAGGTTGTAGAAGTTAAAGAACCTTGGAGCAAAGAAAGACATAAAGAGAAAGATAATAGCGAACAGAATATAGATTCTTAATTTGTCGATCGCTAAGAGAATTTTGTTGCGGTCTATTCTATTTTTACGCATCGTCACGCCCCATACTTCTTAGAGTTTTTGCATTGATTCCGACAACTAAAATGAAAATTGCCCCCCGAATCATGTCTTGGGAGAAGGTCCCAATCCCCAATAAAGTCATGATATTATTCATGATTCCAATTACAAACGTCCCCCCGAGTACCCCTACAATGGAGCCTCTGCCACCGGTGAGGGTCATCCCGCCAATCACTATGGCGGTAACGGCTCTGAAGTCGTAGCCGGCTCCGTTGTACCAAGCACCCACCTTCGAGAGCGAAGTTATGGCTAACCCCGCAATGGTAGTGGTAAAGGCCGAGATCATAAAAGCGAGGGCAATCATCAACTCAACGTTGATACCGCTAAAGCGTGCCGTCCTTTTCGCCGACCCAGTCATTTTTAACTGGGCTCCAAAGGCAGTCCGTTTCAGGAGAAACTGCCCCAAAATTGTTAAAATCAGGAGGATAACGAGGGGCAAACTTAAGGCATTGAAAAAGCGATAGCGATAGATATTGTCAAACAGCATTACCGAGCGGACATTATCTGTTATCACGTCGGGATAAATCTGTTTATTAACCCAGACAAAACGGATAATTCCCAT
>JBAYSE010000155.1:0-3507 GCA_041676265.1 Sphaerochaetaceae bacterium | reverse complement strand
TAAGTCTTTACAGAGGACTGACACTAATAGTTACCAGGGGACAGAATGTAACGGGCCTACCGGCGGCTTTTAAAGCCATTGGACAGGCTAAATTTGCGGGCATACAAACCCCGATAATCATTAGTGTTGTTTTGTTGATTATTGGTGATATCTTACTGCGTAAATCACGTTTTTTCAGACAAAGCTACTATATTGGCGGTAACGAGCATGCCGCTCGCTTGTCGGGAATCGCCGTCGATAAAATTAAAATTTTAGCCTATGTTTTGACCGGGTTGTTTGCGGCAATCTCGGGTATAGTTATGACAGCGAGACTAGGGTCGGCTTCCGTAACCGCCGGGACAGGGCTGGAGCTGAGAGTCATAACCGCGGTTATTATTGGCGGGGCTAGTCTATCGGGGGGAGAGGGCACTGTTTTGGGCGCCTTCCTGGGGACTCTTTTAATGGGATTAATAAGTAATGCGCTGACTCTAACCGGCGTTGATGTCTATTGGCAGACTTTTGTGACCGGGGCAACGCTGTTGACGGCAGTACTGATAGATACTTTGTCCAAAAAATACAAAATAAGCTAACTTAATGGGGGGATTACAATGACAGGTAAAGAAAAATTGCAGCTTGCACTAAATCATAAAGAGGGGCAGGTCCCCGTAGATTTTGGCGCTACCTCAGTAACTGGAATTCATTGTAGTGTTGTGGAAAAGCTAAGGAAGATATATGGCTTAAAAGAGCGACCAATCAAAGTCCACGAGCCTTATCAGATGCTTGGTTATATTGACGAAGATCTATTGAACGCCATGGACATAGATATTGTGGGAATTTTTGGCGTTGATACAATGTTTGGCTTCCCCTTAGGTTCTGTTTACAAAGAGTCGGATTTCAAGGAGTGGAAGACCCCTTGGGGACAAAAAGTTTTAGTCCCTAATAGCTTTGAAGTCTCTGAGGACGCCAACTATTTTTACCTCTATCCCGCGGGGGATAGAAGTGCCCCTCCCAGCGGCCAGATGCCTAAAAGCGGGTTCTTTTTTGATACTATCGTACGTCAAGAACCGCTGGATGATGAGAACTTAAACGTAGAAGACAATCTCGAGGAGTTTGGTGGGGTAAGCGAGGCCGATTTAGATTTTTACAGGGAGAGTGTTGAAAGTGCTCAAGCCACAGGGAAAGGGATTATTGCCAGTTTTGGGGGGACCGCCTTTGGTGATATCGCCCTTGTTCCAGCCCCCAACCTTAGATACCCAAAAGGGATTCGGGATATTACCGAATGGTATATCTCCACCGTGACTCGCCAAGATTACATTCATGAGATTTTCAAAGAACAGACACGTATTGCTATCGAGAATTTAAAGAAAATTCATGGAGCTGTCGGAAATTCCGTCGACGCTCTGTTTATATGTGGAACTGACTTCGGGACACAGACCGGGCAGTTTTGCTCTCCCGAAACTTTCAACACCTTATATGCTCCTTACTACAAAGAGGTCAATGATTGGATTCATGCCAACACCACTTGGAAAACTTTTAAACACTCCTGTGGCGCTGTGGAACCTTTTATTAGCTCCATGATAGAGGCAGGCTTTGACATTTTAAACCCTGTTCAATGCTCGGCAACCGGCATGGATCCTAACCATTTAAAAGAGACTTACGGTGCAAAGCTTACTTTTTGGGGCGGTGGAGTAGACACCCAAAAAACCCTCCCCTTTGGAACTCCGGAGGAAGTACGTACTGAGGTTAGGGAGCGACTGGAGATTTTTAGTAAAAATGGCGGGTACGTGTTTAACACGATTCACAATTTACAGGCAGCCACCCCAATTGAAAATGTTGAAGCTATGCTTGAAACAGTGGTAGAGTTCAATAACAATAGGTGAGTGGAGAAGAGATGTGGGTAATGCCCTACGGATTTTGTTAGTAGATGATGAGCCTCTGGCGCGTTATGCTTGTAGGAAGTTAATAAACGAAAAATTCCCCGGCTATAAAGTTGTCGGGGAGGTTTCTACCGGTTCTGAAGCATTGAAGGCTTTTCGAGCTTTAGAGCCGGATATTATCCTCATGGACATAGAACTACCTGAAATAAATGGGCTAGAGGCCTCCCTCTTGATTCTTAAGGAGAGCCCCGAGACCCAAATTATCATTGTCAGTGCTTATGAGAGGTTTGGCTATGCTCAAGAGGCGATAAATACCGGAGTTCTCGGGTATGTTGTAAAACCTATCCAGGAGAGTTCTTTGAGAGCTTTAATGGACCATGCCCGCCAAAATATCTCAAGTTCAAAAAAATTTTCTTCTTCTCAAGAAGAGTTTCATCTTTATCGTTCATTGGCAATTAAAGATATGGTGGCAGCGTTTATGCACGGGAGTTACGGGGGGTTAACAGCCGAAGCCTTTGCCCATCTACTGTCCCAGCCGATAAGTGAGGGCATGTTCATGGTCTGCTCAATCAGAAATAGTAATGCAGAGGACTCCCTGGAAGAAGAACAACGCTTCCAGATTGAACAAGCCGTTGGAAGATTCCCCAATTGTTTTGCCGGTCATTGGATAGGGGCTGTGCTCCCCATTTTTGTCTCGACTTTCTTAGAGTTAACTCCCAAGAAATATAGTCACAAGGATGAGCAGATTCGCTCTTTTGTCAGAGAATTTACCCGCTCTATTCAATCTAAAACTGGCTTAACCATGCGGGTGTGTGTCGGAGCATGGCAAACTAATCCGGCACGATTCCCCCGCTCTTTTCATCAGGCGTTTGATTTGCTGCAAACTAATGGAAGTGAAGCTATTCAAATTTGTCGCACTGTTAACGATGTCCCAGATTCACGTTCTGAAGATTCAAAAAGCGGTGTTTTCCCCGATAAGATTGAAGCTCAGTTAATTCAGGCCATTATTCACGGGAAAAAAGAAGAGGCGCGAGAGGGAGCTGTTCAGTTTACGAGGTGGTTGGCAGATAATACAAATTCTGTGTTATCGATGAAGTACACCACTTTGGAATTATTAATTCAAATTAGGCGTAATCAAACTCTCAGGATTCATAATCGCCTTCAAGAGTTAATCCAGTCGTTAATCAGAGTTTTAGACTACTTCGAGACTAGCGAAGAAATCTACAATTGGCTGCCTACGGCGATTAATCATATCGTGAGAATTACCGATGAATCCTTATCTGCCGAAGAGACGAATATCCAAAAAATACTTCACTACATAGATCTTAATGACCTAGGAACTACTGTTAGTTTGGAGAATGTAGCCTCTTTTATAGGATTAACCCCTCAATACATTAGCAGACTATTTAAGCAACACTTTAATATAAACTTTATCGATTATGTAACTCAACGCAGAATTAATTTGGCTGCTGATTTGCTTAAGACTACTGATTTACCTATTAAAGATGTCTCTTCCCGTTGCGGTTATAATGACATGAGCTATTTTTCTAAAGTGTTCAGCAAATTTATTGGCTTGACCCCACGGGAATACCGTCAACAGGCAAAGTTAGCTGAGTCTCATTCCCCTTTAAAGGGAGATTGATGATACATT
>JBAYSE010000154.1:0-3528 GCA_041676265.1 Sphaerochaetaceae bacterium | reverse complement strand
ACGGTGAGAAAGGGCTCTCGGTTTTCATTGGCGATATCGACGCCTACCAATATAGTGCGGAAGAGATGCGCAATATTGCCATCTACGAACTAGCTAACAAGAGTGTGGTCCATATCACGGCAGTTACCGTCGATTTAGATGCCTTCCTCGATATCCTCCCGGTGCAAGGGAGCGGCTCCGGGATAATTATCAGCACCGATGGTTATATCCTCACCAATGCCCATGTGATTGAAAATGCCAAAGGACTGACCGTAAAACTCCACGATGGGAGCACCTATGAAGGCTCTTTAGTGGGGCAAGACATCGAGAACGACTTAGCAATTCTCAAAATAAAAGTACCCCAGGAGAGTGTGTTACAGCCGATAATGTTTGGAGAATCAAAGAGTTTAAAGGTGGGGCAAAAAGTTGCCGCCATCGGTAACCCTTTTGGCTACGATCGAACGATGACCAGCGGGACCATTAGTGGCCTCGCACGTCCCGTAAGAACCGAAGCTAACACCATTATAAACGGCATGATTCAAACTGACGCTGCCATTAATCCGGGGAATTCAGGAGGGCCTCTTCTCAACAGTCGCGGTGAGATGGTGGGTATCTGTACCACAATCCACTCCACTACAGGGCAAGGACAAGGGGTGGGCTTTGCTATTCCGGTGGAGACAGCCATAGCAGTTATCCCCGATTTAATTCGCCACGGCAGAGTCATCAGGGGATGGATAGATGCCACTTTAGTACAGCTCGATGCCAGCATAGTGAAACATGCCCAGCTACCCTTGGAAAAGGGGTTGCTGGTCTCACAGGTGCGCTCTGGTGGTAAGGCTGAAAAGGGCGGACTCAGAGGAGGGACCCAGAGAGCCCAATACGGCACTTCGCTTATCTACCTGGGTGGCGATGTCATTGTTGAAATTAACGGACGGGAAGTGAGCGATTATGGAGACCTTTATGCTGCCCTAACCGCAACCCACCCCGGCGATAAAATTGAAATCGTCGTTGTTCGTCAAACACAGCGCCTAAAACTGAATATTGAGTTAATTGCCCGTCCTGAGAGGTTTGAATGGACAGTGACCTAATGCCCCGCAAGTTTCAGGTAGTTGCCGATTATGGTCCTGCCGGAGACCAGGGAGAAGCGATCGAATTGTTAGCTGCCGGTGTCGAATCGGGCTTTGAGCGTCAAACCCTAAAGGGGGTCACCGGTTCCGGCAAAACTTTCACCATGGCCAAGATTATTGAGAAGGTTCAGCGCCCTACCTTAGTTATGAGCCACAACAAAACTCTGGCCGCTCAACTCTACAGAGAATTCAAATCGTTTTTTCCCCACAACGCTGTGGGTTATTTTGTCTCGACTTACGACTACTACCAACCCGAAGCTTATGTGCCCGGTAAAGACCTCTATATCGAGAAAGACGCCTCTATAAATGATGAAATTGACCGCCTCAGGCTCTATGCAACCTTTGCCTTGATGGAGCGGCGTGACGTCATTATTGTCGCCACGGTGAGCTCAATTTATGGTTTGGGAAATCCTTCCAGTCTCAGCGATATGGTTAAACATTTCGAAGTAGGTCAAAAATTTAATCATAAGGGAGATCTCGAGCAGATGGTACGGATGCAGTATGAACGCAACGACGTAGTACTGCAAAGGGGCGCTTTCCGTGTGAGGGGGGATGTGATTGAGATTTGCCCCTCCTACCTAGAAATTGCGATGCGTATTAGACTGAATTGGGACGAAATTGAACTCCTTGAGTGGTTTGATCCTATTTCGGGGAACCTGATTGAAAAGGTACCCTCCTTTACCCTCTACCCTGCTAAGCAGTTTGTCCTCCCCCCTGAACAAGTCCAGGAAGCCATCTCTTTAATCAAGGAAGAGCTAGATGAGCGCCACCAATATTTTTTATCGGCAGGGAAGCCTTTAGAGGCCGAGAGGTTGAAAACTAGGGTACTCTACGATTTGGAGATGCTCCAAGAACTCGGTTACTGCTCGGGGATAGAGAACTACTCCCGTCCCTTAGGAAAGAGGAGTGAAGGGGAGCCCCCTCCGGTCCTCTTAAACTACTTTCCCAAAGGGTTCCTCACTTTTATTGATGAATCGCACGTAACTATTCCCCAAATCGGAGCAATGTATGAGGGGGATAGGAGCCGTAAGCTGAATCTAGTCAATTATGGCTTCCGTCTCCCTTCTGCCCTCGATAACCGTCCTTTGACCTACGGTGAGTTTGATAAAGCGTGTGGTCAGCGTATCTATGTCTCTGCCACCCCTTCAAAGAGGGAATTGGATGAGTCAAACCAAGTTGTTGAGCAGCTCATAAGACCAACCGGCTTAGTTGATCCCACTATTGAAGTGCGCCCGACGGAGGGCCAAATTGAGGACCTTTACGGTGAGATCAAGAAAACGATTGCCAAGCGAGAACGGGTCTTGGTAACTACCCTTACTAAGAGGATGTCAGAAGATTTGACCGACTACTTGGCCAATTTAGGTCTAAAAGTGCGCTACCTCCACAGCGAGATTGAGACCATAGAAAGGGTCGAGCTCCTTAGAGACCTCAGACTTGGTTCTTATGATGTATTGGTGGGAATAAACCTCTTGAGAGAGGGACTAGATCTCCCCGAGGTCTCTTTAATTGCCATTCTCGATGCCGATAAAATCGGTTTTCTCCGCTCTGCTACCAGTTTAATCCAGACTATTGGGCGTGCTGCGCGAAACGTTGATGGACGGGTAATAATGTATGCCGACCGCTACAGCGATGCGATGCAAGAAGCCATTAGGGAGACTAATCGACGACGTAAAATCCAATTGGATTACAACCGGGAGCACAACATTACCCCTACGACTATTGTGAAAGCTATCCAAGATATTATTAGCCGTGAAAAGATCGATAAACAGGAGATCCAGAAGGGGGACATAAGTCTACTGAAAGCCCGCTACAACCTCTTAGTAGCCTCTGATCGGAAAAAATACATCAAGGATCTTGAAAAAGAGATGTTTGAGCGTGCCAAAAACTTAGAGTTTGAGCAAGCCGCCATCCTCAGGGATGAAATTGAAGCCATTAAAAACATGAACCTCAGTTAATCACCAGTGGCGACTAAAAAGAATGAGATCTATGGGGCCTTTGCCGGTCTGTGGCCGCTGGCCCCTGCTGTTGCGATACCCTCTTATATAAGCATAGAGGTCGCTTAAATAGATATTCCCCCCTCTTTCAACAAGGGAACGGCTACCTGGCGGGATATGGCCTTTTACTTCAAGCTTAGAATTATCGGAGTTAACTATCTCGCTTGAACCTGCATGGTCCCATCCCAGCGCTTCCAGCAGAATGAGGGTCAGATAGCCGTGGCTGTCCGGATGGTGTGTTTCGTAAGACTCTTTGTCAGCTTTAGAGGCCAGTAGGAAAAATTGCGAAGGGTTATAAGTGAGGTTTGTTTCGCGACTTTTTGGACTTCTAGGATAGGGCACTTCGTGGGCACCGCTGTAACATGAGTCGAGAATTAGGAGTTTTGTCGCCTTTATAGTGTCCAGTTGTTCTAAGAGCTCTTCGGTTT
>JBAYSE010000153.1:0-3537 GCA_041676265.1 Sphaerochaetaceae bacterium | reverse complement strand
TCCCCTCTAACAGAGGGTACCCCGGAGACCTTTACAGCTCTTTGGCTGCCCGTTATGAGAAGGCTGTCGACTTTGAAGGGGCCGGCTCGGTTACAATTTTAGCTGCTACCACGATGCCGGGTGATGATGTCACCCACCCCGTGCCCGATAATACCGGTTATATCACAGAGGGGCAGTACTACCTAAAACATGGGCGTATTGAACCCTTTGGTTCCCTTTCACGACTAAAACAACAGGTCAACAGCGACACCCGCGATGACCACCGGGCCTTAATGGATGGGATGATTAAGCTCTACGCCTCTTTTAAGGAGGCTTTAGAGAAAAAGTCGATGGGTTTCCAAATGACCGACTGGGATGAGAAACTACTCAAGTATGGCGAGATGTTTGAGAGGGGTCTGATGGACCTTTCGGTAAATATTCCTCTGGAAGAGGCTCTTGATTTGGGGTGGAAAATTTTAGCGGCCTGTTTTGAGCAACGTGAGACCGGTATAAGAAGTGATCTTGTACAGAAACACTGGCCACAGGAGCTCTCTTAGGAGTGATAAATGGCTAAGATAAAACTGACCAAAAATGAACAAAAGCGCCAAAAAGACCAACTTAAGCAGTTTGAGCGCTATTTACCCACTCTGCAGTTAAAGAAACAACAGTTGCAGATGGTTATTAGGCAGATTGAGAGTGAGGTTGAAGAGCTCAAAATGAAGCAACAGAAGTTGGTCCGTAATTTACAAGATTGGGTCGCCGTTTTTCATGAAAATTCGACTTTTACCCCCTCTCAGCAACTCAATCAACTAATAGTTGTAGAGGAAGTTGTCAGGGGGGAGGGCAACATTGCCGGTGTTACTATTCCTATCTTCAAAGACCTCATTTTCCAAGACATCTCCTGGGATTTAGAGTTTTATCCCCTTTGGGTTGACCGGGGCATTGAAGCTCTTAGAGAAATTGCCCGTTTTGACGCCATGATCGCCACCTTAGAACGCCAGATAAAACTACTGGGGAGGGAACTCAGAACGACTACCCAACGGGTTAACCTCTTTGAAAAGGTTAAAATCCCCGAGACTAAGGAGAACCTGCGGCGCATTGGAATCTATTTAGGTGACCAACAAACAGCTGCCGTGGTTACTGGGAAAATTGCCAAGCGGAAATTAACTAGGGTAAGCTATGGGGGTGCCTCATGATTGTAGAGATGAAAAGGGTCTCCCTTGTGATTAAAGCCAAGGAGAAAAGGGGAGCCTTAAATGCCCTGCGCAAATTAGGGCTACTCCACGTTGATGAAGTTAAGTCCACCAATAGTAAGATAGAAGATTTAGGAGCCCGCAAAAGCTCTTTAGAGAAAGTGCTCTCCTATTTAAACGGCTACGAGGCACAGCAAAAGGCTTTTAAAGAAGCGGAGTTAGAGAACCTCTATGAAACAGTCCTTGATTTAATTGAGGAGAAAGCCCTTCTCGGTGACGAAATTCGCCTCAAAAAAGGGGAGTATGAGGGACTCAGAGAGTGGGGCGACTTTAATCCTGCTGAAATTGTAGAGCTTACCAAACACGACATTGAGTTGACCTTCTACAGAGTCTCCCCCAAGGAACTCGCGAAACTTGAGGGAGGGGAGGTGAGTTACCTGCGTCTCTCTACCAGTGGTAAACACGCTATTATTGCCACAGTTAACTCTTTATTGCCCTCTTCGGTAACTAGTCAAAAGCTGACCTTGCCCGAGAAGTCCTTAACTTCCCTAGCGGCAGAGATAGAGGAGGGACAAGCACGACTGGCCCGCATTGAAGAACAATTCAAAAGTATGGCCGGTTTTGTGGATGGCTTCAAGCACAGCTTAGCACTAATTGCTCAAGAGGAGCGCTTTGAGATCGTCAGTGCCTCAACTAATGAGGAGGGTCAGGTGGCTTGGTTACGCGGTTATCTCCCTAGCGAGAGCGTTGAGGAATTTAAAAATCTTGCTGCCAAAGAGAAATGGGCGTACCTTATCGATACCCCTACTGAAGAAGAGGAGCCACCCACCCTCATTAAAAATAAACCGTGGGTTGCTATTATTAAGCCTGTCTTTGACATTTTAGGAACTGTACCCGGCTACCGAGAATACGACATCAGTATGTGGTTTCTCTTTTTCTTCGCCCTCTTTTTTGCCATGATTGTCGGGGACGCTGCCTATGGCACCATTTTCTTAATCGGAGCCATTGCACTACATATCAAATTAAAGAGGGCTAACAATGCGATTATTCTCCTCTATGTGCTCAGCCTCACCAGTATAGTTTGGGGCTCAATAACCGGTACTTGGTTTGGATCTAAAGCTGTTTTAGAGGCCCTACCTGGCTTAAAGGCCTTAATTATTCCCCAGATTGCCAACTATCCCGAGCTATTCGGCATTGAGGCCACATTAGCCCAAAACATGGTGATGAAACTCTGCTTTATTATTGGCACAGCCCAGTTGAGTTTAGCCTGTGCCATGAACGTTTGGCGTAAACTGGGGCAGAAAAGTCTCGCTTTTATAGCTGACATCGGTTGGCTAATTATGATTGGAGCCCTCTATTTCCTCGTTTTAATGTTGGTTATAGGGGCCCCCACCAATTTAGGGGTGGTGACCGGTGTGGTAATTGCCGGCTTTGTACTAGTCATCCTCTTTTCGGGACAAGCGCCGGGCCTCCCTTTTTCCAAAGGGTTAAGTCGGGGAGCAGCCGGCACCTTCTCAACATTCCTCGACTCTATAAGTGCTTTTTCGAATATTATCAGTTATATCCGCTTATTTGCCGTTGGAATGGCCTCTTTAGCTATCGCACAGAGTTTCAATTCGATGGCCTCTCCCATGTTACGTGGTTTCGCCCTGCCGGCCGGTATTTTAATCTTGGTAATTGGGCATGGGTTAAACTTAGTGATGGCACTCCTTTCGGTAGTAGTCCATGGGGTGCGTCTTAATCTCTTGGAATTCTCCGGTCAGCTAGGTATGGAGTGGTCCGGTGTGAATTATAATCCGTTTAGAGAAACGGTGAAAACAACAAAGAATACGTTGTAAAGACAACGACAAGGAGCATTTTATGAATATTGGGATGATTGGAATGGCTGCAGCTCTAGGACTTTCGGCTTTGGGCTCAACCTTGGGTACAGCTGTTGCCTCACTGGCAGCCGTCGGTGGCTGGAAAAAATGTTATGCTGAGAATAAGCCGGCTCCATTTATCATGGTAGCATTCTCCGGTGCACCTTTAACACAGACGATTTATGGCTTCCTTTTGATGAACTTTATCGTATCGGCTGCCGCAGCTGGTAAAGACAACCTCTTGCTCTTCAGTGCCGGCGTTTTTGGTGGCTTAGCCATTGGATTGTCGGCATGGATGCAGGGGCGCGCTGCCGCTGCTGCTTCAGACGCTTTGGCTGAGACCGGAAAAGGGACCGCTAACTACTTTATTGTAATTGGAATCATAGAGACGGTTGCCCTCTTTACACTGGTCTTCTTACTCTTATTACTCCAGTAGTAGAACTTCTTTTTAGCGAGAGTCCCCCGTCTAGGGGGTCTTCTCGTCTCTACCATTCTTTTCCTTTTGG
>JBAYSE010000152.1:0-3609 GCA_041676265.1 Sphaerochaetaceae bacterium | reverse complement strand
CACTGTCGGCTAGGAAGGTACCAAACCCAATGGCCGCATAGAGGCAGAAGAGAAGGCCTGTGCCGCTAGTTAAGCCCACCAAGAGAAGCGCTACTATTAAAACTAGGTACCCAATTTTAACTAAAGTACTCTGCCTTAAGCGTTTCATCAGGTAGAGGGAGAGCAATATTGATACTAGTGCACCACCTTGTAGGAGGGTTATTAAGAGGCCCGACTGGGAGAGACTCAGACCGGTAGAGTCCATGATATTCGTCACCAGCGGACCCAATAAATTGTTGGCAAGGGCGTAGAAAAACATAAGGATTAAGAGAAATTGTGGTTGCATTTTGTACCTCAGTTATTTTGAGTAACTCTATCATCAGAGCCCTCCAATAGCAATCTTAAACTATTGTTGCTAGTAAATTCTCCAATAATTGTTATAATATGGCAATGAATCGCGCAATTAGGGTTGTAAGTTCCCGTCTTATTACTATTGTTTTAGTGGTCGCCGTCTTCCTTTTCATGTACGAAAGAGTGGTTAAACAGGAGCTGAAAGGAGCCCATGCCCTCGTCGTGGGTGAGCATATTAGTCATTTACAACTCATGGATTACATCGTCAATGATACATTCAAGGAATACCAAAGGACCCTATTGTTAGTTAGAAATTCCAATGAGGTGGTCGATTATTTAGATCAGCAAAATGAGGCGACCAAGGGGGAGGCCGTCAACAATTTTAAGCGCCTGATTGCCAACCGCCCTTATGTCATGGGGCTACTCTTAACCACTGGGGATGGAGAGCTTTTAGTGGGGGCAAAGCGTTCAAAGGGTGGCGTAGATATCGATTTAGAGGGTCTTGGTGCCCTCTTGCCTCCCTTAGTGCCCGAAGATCTCTATTTTGTCCCTCTAAGGTCTTTACTCGATAACGCCCAAGATTTTCATAAATTGAGTCTGTTTTCAATTGGTGTGGGGAAAGGTATAAAACTGTCGATGCTCATCTCTAATGAGCACCTTTACAACTCCATTGGAGATTTTATAGAGGACCATCCCGGTGAGATTGGCTTTGGCCTAGCCGATTTTCAAGGGCGTTGGATTTTTAAAAAAGACTTGCTGGGCTCTTGCTTTGGAAATGACGTTTCACAGTGCTTGCCGGAATTGTGGCAAATGATCCTAACGGAGGGCTCGGGAGAGAGGTGTTTTGAGGAGATTTGTTATTACTTCCACTCCTTCGCCCCTCTTAAAGATATTAATCCTTTTTACGATGAGCATCCCCTCTACTTAGTAGCCATTGGTGCTTTTGATGAAGAGGGGTTACTCTCCTTAAGTGACTCTCTTTTACTGCGCTATCCCTACCTCCGTTGGGTTTTTATTCTCGTAGTGGCGTCTGTTAGTGCCCTTATTAGCATCTTGACCTACTTCCGTCGTCACGATAGGGAGCGGCTAAATGTGAGTAGTCTGGCCAGTGACCAGGCGAGTGACGGAATAGCCATCACCGACCGCTTTAATGCGTTAATTTACTGCAATAAACACTACCAACGTTTTATCGGAGAAAAGGAGAAATCGTTAGTTTTTATCAACGGAGAGCCGGTTAGTCTGGCTAAAATAGAGACCTCCTCTTTTGAAGGACTGGTTTGGGCCACCTATGGACGCTACATAGTTCTCTCTAAACTCTCTGTTAATACCATAAGAGACAAGCGGGGGAAAACGCTCTACAAAATATGGCTCTATACCGATATTAAAGAGAGCCCCCCTATTGAAGAGGTGACCCCTTACATCCTCAAGCTCCTCGCTGAGCGCCTTCGAGAGCCAAATCTGCCCCCCTGCAGTGTTGTCAATTTAAAAATCACCTCTGAAATAGATGAAGAGGTGGTTCTCCAGAAAGCCCTCGCACTGGTCGGCTCCCATGAGATAGTTGTCAATCTCAGCGGAGGACAGTTTTTGTGCACTATCCCTACCAGCAAAAAACTGCACCTAGAGGGGAAAATGCAAACAAAGGTTAAGTTCAGGGCAGGGGTCTCTTCCTCGGCACCAAACTCCAATCCTAAACAGCTCATTGAAGAGGCGACGATGGCTTTGGCGGTACAACAGCACAACCGACAACTGGGAAGCCTGTTGTATGATGCGAACCTGAGTACCTATTTGAAACGCTACACACAAATCTTAAAGGAACTGCCATTGGCCATTGAGAGGGGGGAGATAGAAGTTCACTTTCAACCGGTGGTAACGAGCGCAGGGCCACGCATAGTAGCCGCCGAAGCTTTATCGCGCTGGAGTCACCCTCAGCTAGGAGAGGTCTCTCCTCGTGAGTTTATTCCCATAGTGGAGCAAAATGGCCTAGAGCGTCTTTTGGGGGTCTACGTCTTGGAAAAAGTAGTAGCCCTTTTAAGAGTCCTCAACGCAATGGGTGAGAAGTCTTTGATTATCTCACTCAACACCGCGGCAGCCGAACTGTTGGAAAAGGATTTTGTCCCCCTCTTAGTCTCTTCGCTGGATGCCCACAATATTGCCCATGGACAATTGGCAATTGAGCTGACAGAGAGGACTATGCTGGAAGATTTAGAGACCACCAACCGCACCTTACGCCAATTGCACGACAATGGGATTTTAGTCGCCATTGACGATTTTGGCACCGGTTTCTCTTCACTGAGCTATCTCCACAATTTTGATATCTACCGCCTTAAGATAGACCGCACTTTTATCAAGGATTACCCCGAAAAGGATGACGGAACGCTTCTCAAAGCCATGGTTAGAATGGGGCGCGAGATGGGCTTGCAGATGATTATTGAGGGGGTAGAGAGTGAAGAACAATTAGAGCTATTAAAAGCGCTGAAAGTGACCTATTACCAAGGGTTCATCTTCTCCAAAGCACTCCCGGTAGAAGGATTCCTCGCTTTACTGAGTGAAACCAACGGCTAACCTTGACCTCTTGTCCTCCTTTGGTGATATTAATGGTCACGAGAGGTATTATTATGCGTTGGTTAAAGATAGGCGTACTCGCCCTAGCGGTAATCTTGGGAACACTGGCTTGTACCGGTCAGTCGGCGAGTCAAGAGGCCGCCCCAGTCAAGACTATTATGATAGCTCAATACCGAAAAATTTCACCCGAGTTGGCCAAAGAGATGATGGATTCTGAAGAGGAGCTAATCGTAGTCGATGTACGCACCCCCGATGAGTACAACCAAGGCCACATAGCCGGGGCACTGCTCATTCCTAATGAGACAATCTCGACAACCACGGCGCCTGCCGAACTCGGTGATAAAGAAGCTTTAATTTTAGTCTACTGCCTTAGTGGCGTCCGCAGTGCCCAAGCTGCCCGTAAATTGGTCTCTCTCGGTTACACCAATGTTTACGACTTTGGGGGCATTATAGACTGGCCTTATGAAGTGGTGCGATGAGAGCTCTAGTAGATATTTAATGATAGAGCTTGTTTAAAAGGCCACTATTACTAAAAAAATATTTTACCCTTCTTCTTAGACGAGAAATACTTCCAACCGAAAAGCAATTGGTGTACACCTTTCTCAAGATGTAGTAGTGGTTTTGGCTTACGCCTGCCAAAGACTCACTAAATTGAAACAACGTTTACTTACTGAGGCCCATGAAGAGGCCCATGAAGAGGCCCATGAAGAGGCCCAT
>JBAYSE010000151.1:0-3671 GCA_041676265.1 Sphaerochaetaceae bacterium | reverse complement strand
GCTTTCATCGCTGGATACCAGCCAAAAAAGACTCCCACGAGAGTTGAGAAGCCAGCAGCAAAGATAAATGAGGAGTAAGAGATGTAGAGAGACCACCCCACTAGATCGGCCACAAACCAGCTAAGCAGTGTCCCTAGCCCAATTCCAATCAACCCTCCGGTGATTGTCAGAACGATAGCTTCGGTGATAAATTGCCCCATGATTGTCCAAGGGGAGGCCCCCATCGCTTTGCGCACCCCTATTTCACGGGTCCGCTCGGCAACCGAGACCAACATGATGTTCATAATTCCAATACCACCGACTAAAAGAGAGATGGCAGCGATAGCAGCCAAAAAAGAGCTGAAGGTGCTGGTAATTTGCTGCGCCATGTCGGCGAGGCTTGCCGGAGAGAAAAGACGGTAGGCGTCTGAGCCGATAGAGGAGTCTAAGTAGCTCGTAATATCGTCACTCACCTTCAAAGCATCCGCCCCATCAGCCACCCTCACAACATAGGAGCCCACTATGGTTGGCTTGATGAAACGCTGGGAGTAGGTGTTATAGGGGATATAGACAGCACTGTTAAACTGCAAGTTAAAAGAGGGGTCTTTGGAACTCATCACCCCAACAACTTGGTAACTCTTCGCCTGATTACGGAAGATACTGATGTACTTCCCTAGGGCATCTCCCCCCGGGAAGAGTTCTTCAGCTACTGAAGAACCTAAGACAACAACTTGACGGTTAGCAAGGTTATCGCTCATCGTGAAAAAAGCGCCTTGCTCAGGGGTGTAGTTCAAGATTTCAGCGTAATTAGAGAGAACCCCAGAGACCGTTGCATTAATTGACTTCTGCTCCATCCTGATGAGAGCGGTAGAGGAGTTGACCGGCAAAACTGTTTTGATGTCGGCAACATTTCGTATCAAACGGTTCCCAAAATCTTCGGTAAATTCGTTGGAAGCCTTTTCAGAGCGCACCGGGAAGATAGTGACCATCTCAAGGCCACTCTCTACAATAGTTTGGGTAATGCTGTTAGTGGCGCTCTCTCCGAGCGTTAAGATGGCAATTACCGAGGCAACTCCAATCACTATCCCTAAAAGGGAGAGGAGGGAGCGCATTTTACTGGCACTCATCGCTTTAAAAGCTAGTTTTATATTCTCCCAGATCATCTACTCCTCCAAACGTCCGTCCCGCACTCTAATCTGCCGCTTGGCCAATGAGGCGACATCATGGTCGTGGGTAACAACCACAACGGTGCGGCCTTCGGCGTTCAATTCATCAAAAAGTTCCATTATTTGGAGCCCTGTATGGGTATCCAGAGCTCCGGTAGGCTCATCGGCGAGGAGGATTGAGGGGTTGTTGACTAAAGCCCGTGCGATGGCCACCCTCTGCTTCTGTCCCCCCGACAATTCGTTAGGGCGGTGTCTCATCCGGTCCCCTAGGCCAACCCTCTCGAGGGCCATTTTGGCCTTTTCTTTCCTCTCCCGGGCGCCCATTCCGGCATAAAGCAGCGGTGTCATTACATTTTCGAGGGCGTTTATCTTTCCCAATAGGTTGAACTGTTGGAAAACAAAGCCCACTTTTTGGTTACGTATATAGGCCAAGGCCCCTTCACTCATCCCTAAGGTTTCATCCCCATCAATTTCGATAAGACCTTCGGTAGGGGTATCTAAACACCCTATTAAATTCATCAGCGTCGATTTTCCCGAACCGGAAGGCCCCATAATAGCGGTAAACTCGCCTGCTTTGATGGAGAGGGAAATTCCGTCGAGAGCTTTAACGATGTATTCTCCCATGAGAAAATAGCGCTTAACATCATGGAGTTTAATGACTTCTTTACTCATTTAAAACAACCCTCTGCCACCGTTCGGAATCATGAAATTAAGCCCTGTATTACTGCTAGCTCCAGTTAAGACGGTGTCCCCCGCTTTAATTTTTCCCGAGAGGATTTCGCTCATTCCCTCCCCTAGATACTTGGTGGTCACCTCAACGGTTACGACTGCACCGTTAGCTTCTCGCTTACGAATGGTGTCGGAACCTCGACGGGCAGAGGTGACTGCCGAGGCGGGAACAACCAATATTTTTTTCACTTCATCAGCGGTAATCGTCCCCGCAAAGGTGAAGCCTGGGGCAATTTCCGGAGGGGGGTCGTTGATTACGATTTCCACATCAAGCACCCCTATACCTTGATTTGTAGTGCGTCCCACCATAGGAATATTGGTCACTTCTGCCTCTACCGTTTGCCCCGCCAGGGCATCAAAGGTGAGTTCTGCCACCATTCCAACTTTAACGCTTTGGATATCGATCTCATCAATCTCAACGGTGGCTTTGAGTTTACTGCGGTCGATAACCACCATGACAGCATCCCCGGCTTGGAAGTAATCTCCCTCATCAACGGAAACCGCAGCCACTACCCCCTCAAAATTGGCATAGGCTTTGGTGTAGTCGAGATTGTTAATGGCCATTTTACGTTGCATCTCCAAGAGCTCGAGCCTCCGCTGAGAGCCCTCTAACTCGGCCTCTTCAATTTGTGACTCTATACTGGCTAAATTATAGAGCTGGGAAGTGTCATCAATCGTCGCTAACAGGTCCCCCTTTTTAACTTGGTCCCCTTTTTTGACATTGACTCCGGTTACAGCTCCGGTAGAGCGGAAGACTACGCTCTGGGTATCGTAAGCCACTACAAAACCACTTAAATCAATAGTCTGGGAAAATTCAATTTCTTGAACTTGGGCAGTCTGCTCCTGAGTCTTCTCTCCAGCATCTTTGGTTAATTTAGCGCTACCGATAAAAGGCAGAGCTCCATGGGTATTGTAATAGCGGTAGGTATAAAGCCCTCCTGCTAATATTAGTAACACTATTAACCAGGTAATTAGTCGCTTTATCCTTTTTTGGCGCCGTTTCTTTTTTAGGCTTGTCCTAAGTTTTGATTCACTGCTGTTTTTCTCACTCATTGTCTCTTCTCTCCATTATAACTCTAGCGCCTTGGCCCGATTGGCCAACATCAATGCCTCAAGGGCGTTTCTCTGCTCTTCATACTTCACCAGCTCAACGTCCAACCGAGCTGCGTCCACATCTGTTTGGGTCACCAGTCCCCTCTCGTAAGCCTCTTGCGTCTTCTCTAAGACCTGCTGTTTGTACCTATTATTACTCTCAAACTGCTCTTTATTAAGGTTGAAGCTCAAGATATCTGCCTCCAATTGGTTAGCCTTTATTTGGTAGCTAAGGAGGGCCTCTTGACGCGAGAGTCCCGCAATAGCAACACTCTGCTCCAAACTCTGGAGGGTTAAAGCTTCACGGGCGCTGGCAACATTGTTTTGCCACCCGCCACTAATACTCACCACCGGAGTGACCTTACCGTCATTACCATCAATATTCAGTTTCAGCGAGCTACCCACGGTAAAGTTTTTCCCAATGTAAGATGCCGAAGGATTTATGGAGTAGGAGGTAGCATCAGGGCCTAACCCCTGAGAATGCGTAAAACCAGCAGAGCCTCCCACAATTAAGGTGGGGACACTTTTACTCTCACCCTGCAACCGCTGGTTTAAAGCCAACTCCTCTTTGGCAATCTCTTCGTCGAGAGCTGTCAGCCAAACAGTAGTGTCACCTCCGGGTAGGGCACTAAACTTAATATCGACCTCTTTTATAGGCTCAATCTCTGCCCACTCCAGTCCTGTGAGTTGTTTGTATTGGCCCTT
>JBAYSE010000150.1:0-3677 GCA_041676265.1 Sphaerochaetaceae bacterium | reverse complement strand
TTCACATCCCGCTTAAGATTTAAAGTCCTAGCCATTTCAGGTAAGATTGTTCCCGTCACGGTTCCCGGTGGGATAGTATCTGCCAGAATTCTTCCGTCAAGGCCACCGGCTTCAAGTAACTCCTGTGACCACTGCTCTTTCCAGAGGTCAAATAGGAGGGTGCGGTTGGCGTGGCAGTAGTTAGTCGCAGCCACCCCACTCAGGCGATAGACTAAAAAATCGGCCCAAGAGAGGACTTTCCAAATTTTGTTGTGCATCTCCGGTTGGTCTTCTTGGTACCAGACTAATTTGGGATAGGTATATGAGTAGCCCAAAATATTGCCGTTAATTCGATAGAAAGCCTCTGCTCCCAATGCTTCGAAGCGTGCAATTGAGTCCTTGCGTCGCTGGTCGTGGCTAAAGATTGAGGGACCCAAAATATTGCCCTCTTTGTCGAGGGGGACCATCGCCTCTCCAAAAGAGCCAACCGAGATAGCTTCGACAGGGTCGCTTTGAAACTTATTTTCCCATTGGCAAGTATCGGCTGCCGCCTTAATTGTTTTGTAGAGAGCCCTCTCCACCTCGAAACAATCGAGTTCGAATCGACCGGCTTCCCCCCTTAAAACGTCGTAAGAAGCTTCCGCAGAGGTTATGAAATCACCGCCGGAAGTATAAACAGAGACTTTACACCCCGATGAACCAATATCTACACCCATTAGACTCATGTTAACCCCCTAGTTTTGCAGCGCTATTGCCAATTCCCAGTTCCTCTACTATCTCCAGAACTCGTTTATAGACAGCAGCTTGGGCCTCTTCAATCGATTTCTCAACATTAGTCTCGTAGGCTTGGCGGATATCGGTACCGATATTAAGCTTGGCAATCCCCTCTTTAAAGGCCTCATGCAGATAGGAGAGAGCTATGCCTGATCCTCCATGGAGCACCAAAGGTATCCTAAGGCTTGAGTTGAGCGCTTTGAGGTGTTCAATGTCGAGGCGTGCTGTTACCTTTTTCTTGTCACGGGAGGCTTGACTGATAGCGCCATGCACCGATCCAACGGCCACACTTAGCCAATCTACTTGGCTCTCTTGGACAAACTTTGTAGCTTCTGTGACCGCCGTGAACCCTTTCCTGGAAGCAAACAGCTCCTCATAACTGGGCATAGGTCCCTCTTCGTGCCCCATAACGGCGCCCAGTTCAGCTTCCACCGGTACCCCTTTACCATGGGCATAATCGACCACTTCCTTAGTTACCCTGATATTATCCTCAAGGGGTAACCGCGAGCCATCAACCATCACCGATTGGAAACCGACACTGATGGCCTCTTTTATGTCGCGCATGTAATCGACCTGCAAGTGATCTTCATCAATCACGGGGATGTGGTCTAAATGGAGACGGGTGACACTACTGTCCCCCCATTTCGCATACTCGTTAGCCACTGCCGCAATACTCTGGGAGGAGAATTTCAGCCACTCAAGACGCGCCACAGCTATCAAACCAAAAGTATTGGCCTCTCTAAGGGCCTCAACCACCGGCTTCATAATCGGCAGGTGGGGCATATTAAAAGCAGGAATGACAATCTTTTCCTGGTAGGCTTTCTCCATAATAGCAGCGATGTCGTTCATTTTAGACTCCTTTGTAATCAACAATTTTTTTTAACTATATTTTTCGTCACGTTCCACTAAAAAGGTCTCTAAGACAACCATATGAGGCCCTTTTTGGTAGTTTTTAATTTGTTCAAAAAGCATCTCAACAATGGCTTCGGCCTCTTTGGCCTTACAGATACCCACCGAGGTTAACGGCATAGGGAAATTGAGGTCACTTAAAATGTCGTCAACACCAACGATGGGCACTTTGAGGCCTATGCGGGCTAAAGTATCGATGGCCGCCAGTGCAATAAAATCAGAAAAGGCAAAGATCGCATCAAATTCTCCCTTCAAGTCGGCAATCGTTGAGACGTGGTTGCTATCGGCGCGAGGGGTAATTTCTGCCTCTACCACTAGCCTTTTGTTAAACGGGATACCGTAGCGTTTCAAGCACTTCTTATAACCCGCTAAGCGATCGTTGGAAGAGGAGATGTGGGGAGGTCCATTCAGGTAGAGAATCTGCTTTTTTCCCATTTTGACCAGATGTTCGGTTGCCAGAAAGCCGGCGCGCACATCGTCCCACAGGACTGTATAAAAGAGACGCCCCGCAAACTTTCTGCCGATAATAACATAGGGAATCCCATTGGCTAGCATGAGGTCGAAGATTGCGGTGCTTTTTTGAGTGGGACAGATGATAATCCCATCAACCTTGCGACTAATGGCAGTGCGTACCGCCTCCATCTCAATGTTGCAGTTCTCATCGGTATTCATAATAAATGAGTTGTACCCATTTTTTCTCAGCACTTTGTCCATCTCGCGTACTTTAGCGGCAAAAAAGGGGTTGGCTATATCGGGGATAATAATAGCTAGGGTATGGGTCACCCCTAGGCGCATACTGGCTGCCAACATATTGGTCAAATAGCCCATTTCAACAGCTTTTTGACGGATAATCTTCTTGGTCTCCTCTGAGATATCGTCCATATCTTTAAGGGCATGGCTAACGGTATTAACCGTAAAACCGGTTGCCTGCGCAATATCTTTCATCGTTACCCGTTTAGGCCTTTTTAAATTTGACACCGGTAGACTCCTCTATTTGCGCCGATTATACTCTAAAATTGCTTAGAAATCGAGTTCACTACGCTTAATTATGTGGTCTTGGTAGGCTTTATCGAGTTCTACGAAGTAACCACTCCATCCCCAAACCCTCACAATTAAGTTGCGGTACTTATCGGGATTCTTTTGAGCATCCAGCATCATCTCCCGGTTTACACCGTTGAGTTGGATTTGCATCCCTCCTAAATCCATGTAACTCTTCACCAAGAGGGCTACTTTGGCAGTACTTTCAGTGTTGCGGAACATAGAATCATCCAGTTCAATCGTTAAAGGTCCGCCATTGGCAACCCTAGTGAGGTTTGACTTCGAGAACGACTTAATTAGAGAAATTGGGCCTTTTAAGTGGGTATGGAGGGCCGGTGAGAAGTTACAGGCAAACTCTTCCCCACGGCGTCTGCCATCGGGAGAGGCCCCCAAAGCACTACCATGCCAGAGGTAGAACATCGCGGAGCCGGTACCGGCTCTAAAGATTCCTCCCCGGTCGTTACGGTTACCTTCTAAAGAATCGGCAAACCAATCGAGGAGTTCAGTGGCTATTTCATCAACATAATCGTCATCGTTACCCATTTTGGGTCCCTCAAAGCGGAGTTTATGGTAGAGAGTCTCGTAACCGACAAAGTCGGCTTTTAAAGCCGCTATTAAGGTCTCTTTAGTGATGCTTTGCTCTTCAAAGATATACTTTTTTATGGCGGCCAACGAGTCGGCGGCACTTGAAAGGCCGGTGCCATGAATTCCATAGTTGTTGTAACGTGATCCCAAACTGATATCCCGGGCCTGCTCAACGCATCCCTTCATCATGAGTGACATCAAGGGAGCCTTCTCCATGTAGATACCGTTGGTATTGGCACAAATCTCAGAGGTTTGCTGACAGAGTTTATTTTTTACAACCTCACTAAATTCCGCATAAGTGTTACAACGCGCTAAAGCACTTAGCGCGTCTAAAACAGCCTTTAAGAAGGAGAGAGCATCAATGTTTACAATATCCATGGCCACTTCAGGGA
>JBAYSE010000149.1:0-3730 GCA_041676265.1 Sphaerochaetaceae bacterium | reverse complement strand
GCCGCTGCTTTCTACAACCGTCCGGGAATTGGGGTAAAAGTCCTCTACCCTTACGGAAAGGTTTCAACGCGCCAAGAGAAGCAACTCACTTGTTGGGGGTCTAACATTGAGTCTTATGCCGTTAAAGGGGTCTTTGATGATTGCCAGCGAATGGTCAAAGAAGCCTTTATGGAGAGCTCTCTAGTTGAAGAGTGGGGTCTATCCTCTGCTAATAGTATCAACTTAGGGCGCTTGCTTCCCCAAATTGTGTATGGGTTTTATGGCGCCTTAGCCGTCGTCAGAGAGAGGCACCAAGAGCCCACCATAATTGTTCCCAGTGGTAACGTGGGCAATAGCTGTGGGACCTATTGGGCTAAAGAGATGGGAGCCCCCATTAACAAAATTGTCCTTGCTCTCAATGCTAATCGCGTTGTGCTAGATTATATTGAGAACGGAAGTCTTGAAAAACGACCGAGTATAGCCACTCTGGCCAATGCGATGGATGTGGGCAATCCCAGTAACATGGAGAGACTGATGAATCTCTATAGCGACTGGAAAGATTTCAGAAGAGAGGTCTCAGCTTACAGTGTCAGTGATGAGTTGATTTTGGAGACAATCAAGAAGGTGTGGGAAGAGAAGCATTATATTGTGTGTCCCCACACGGCCACCGGCGAGTATGTGCGTGGCCTTTTAAAAGACACAAATCCGACGCTTGTCTATGCTACCGCCCACCCCGCTAAATTTGAGACGATTGTTGAGCCGATTATTAGAAGGGCAGTTGAAGTTCCTAGACAATTGTCTGAACTACTCTCTAAAGAGAACCAAATTGAGCTCATTGAAGCTGATTACAAAGCCCTGTTTTAGATAGTTGACATTCAAAAGAAATGAACTTATGCTTTACATACCCCTCCCCCACAGGGGGGGGTATGTGAGGTAATAATGAAGCAAGAGTACGATATTAGCGGAATGACCTGTTCTTCTTGTGCTTTGCACGTCGAGAAAAGTGTCGCCAAGATACCAGGAATTGGAGAGGTTAAAGTAAACCTATTAAACAATACCCTCACGATAGAGGGGGAGAGTCAGCTTGATGACTCCCTTATAATGCAAGCGGTGGATGCCGCCGGTTATGGGGCAAAGCCCAAAAACAGAGTAGTTGAGAGGAGTCCCCATCAAGCACTCAATGATGAGTTAAAATCTATGGGTAAACGACTCCTCTTATCGCTTATCTTCTCACTCCCTTTAATGTATTTGGCAATGGGCCATATGTTTAACTGGCCTCTTTGGGCCTTCTTTAAAGGGGCAGCCAATGCAAACTCTTTAGCCTTAACCCAATTTATTTTAGCTCTCATCGTCTGTTATATTAACAGGCAAATATTTATAAGTGGTTTCAAGTCGCTCTTTAAAGGTGCCCCTACGATGGACTCTTTAATCGCCATCGGCTCCTCTGCCGCCGTGGTCTATGGCGTGTATGCTCTTTACAAAATCGGGCTTGGTTTGGGTCAGGGAGACTTGGCATTAGCTGCTCATTTTGCCATGGACCTCTATTTTGAGTCGGCTTCCATGATTCTCACCTTAGTTTTGCTAGGGAAGTACTTGGAGACCAGAGCAAAAGGGAAAACAAGTGATGCTGTCTCTAAGCTCATAGACCTTTCACCCGAAGTAGCTACGGTTATCCGTGACGGTCAAGAGTTTCAAATTCCCGTTGAAGAGGTTAAGGTTGGCGATAATGTGGTTGTCCGCCCAGGAGGCCGTTTCCCAGTGGACGGTACCGTCTTAGAGGGAGTCTCAGCAGTCGATGAATCGGCTTTGACCGGAGAGAGTTTACCGGTCGATAAAGCTGAAGGCGATATTGTCTTAAGTGCCAGCGTAAATACCACTGGGCGTTTAGTTTACCGAGCCGATAGGGTGGGGGAGGATACAACCCTTGCACAAATTATTACGTTGGTTGAGGAAGCCAGTGCTTCCAAAGCCCCCATCTCGAAGTTAGCCGACCGGGTAAGCGCTGTTTTCGTCCCCATTGTGATCTTAATTGCCCTGCTAGCGACCGTTATTTGGCTGTTTGCCGGGCAACCAGTGGAGTCGGCCTTAGCTTTTGGCATAGCGGTATTAGTCATTAGTTGCCCCTGTGCCTTAGGCTTAGCTACCCCTACTGCTATTATGGTGGGCACCGGCAAAGGGGCCCAGTCAGGAATCTTAATCCGCTCAGCCGAAGCCTTAGAGGCTGTGCAAGGGGCCAATACTGTGGTCCTCGATAAAACAGGAACGGTGACGGAAGGGAAGCCCAAAGTGACCGACATTATCGTGGTCGGGGAAATTTCTGTCGACGACTTTGTTAAACTGGCAGCGTCACTGGAGAGTGGCAGTGAGCACCCCTTAGCCCATGCTCTACTGGAGAGCGCCCAAGAGAGGGGCATAGCTTTAGCAGAAGTTACCAATTTTCAGGCAATCGTTGGGAAAGGACTTAGGGGGGAGGTTGAGGGGTCTGTAATGATTGGCGGCAATGAAGCCTTCATGCTGGAAGAAAAAATTACCCTTTCTGAGGGCGCTAACAGAGCAGAGGCCCTTGCCAACCAAGGGAAGACTCCCCTTTATTTTGCAAAGGATGGCCAACTCCTAGGAATTATTGGAGTAGCTGATACTGTCAAAGAGAGTAGCCTAGAGGCGATTAAAAGACTGCAAGCGATGGGTCTTGAGGTTGTCTTGTTAACCGGCGATAATCTAAAAACAGCCAATGCGATTGCCAAAGAGGTGGGGCTCTCTTCAGTATTTGCTGAAGTTCTCCCCGATGGAAAAGAGGCTGTCATTCGGCAACTGCAAGCGGAGGGAAAGCGTGTTGTGATGGTCGGCGATGGCATCAATGATGCGCCGGCACTGGTGCGCTCCGACGTTGGGATGGCCATTGGAGCTGGAACCGATATTGCTATCGAGGCTGCCGACATTATCTTAATGCGTAGCGATTTAAACTCCGTAGCCACAGCCATAAGACTGAGTAAGGCGACTTTAAAAACAATTAAACAGAATCTTTTCTGGGCTCTCTTTTACAACACTTTAGGGATTCCTTTGGCTGCCGGGGTTTTCTTTACTGCTTTCGGGTGGCGGCTAAATCCGATGTTTGCCGCTTTGGCAATGAGTTTTTCGAGTATTTTTGTGGTCACTAACGCTTTAAGGTTGAAGAGATTTAAAGGGGATATAGGCAAAAATAGAGCAATAAGGGGAAAAGCAATGCAAAAAATCTTAAAAATTGAAGGCATGACCTGCATGCACTGTGTAGGGCGGGTCGAGAAGGCCCTTTTGGCCATTGACGGGGTAAAGGGGCACGTCGACTTGAAGAGTAACAGTGCAACTTTAGAGTTATCGCATCCCGTCAGCGATGAGACCTTGAAGCAGAGTGTTGAAGAGGCGGGCTACAAGGTGACAGCGATAGTTGAGGCTAGTTAAATGAAGGCCGATCATGCTAGTGTAAAACAGATGCTTAAGACAGCGCGGGGACAACTCGACGCTGTCTTAAGAATGGTTGAAGAGGACCGTTACTGTGTAGATATCTCCAACCAGCTACTGGCCACTGAGGCCCTCTTGAGGAAGACCAATAAAATTGTACTCCACGCCCACTTAAAGAGCTGTGTTAGAGACTCTTTTATTACCTCAGAAGATGTTAATGTAAAAATTGATGAGGTATTAAAACTCCTCGACAAATTTGTTTAAACAGAGGGTGGGTGCGCTTCTGACGGCTAGCGGTGTCACCGACCCCTTT
>JBAYSE010000148.1:0-3831 GCA_041676265.1 Sphaerochaetaceae bacterium | reverse complement strand
GGGCGCCTTGGCATCCTGAGCCTCTTCAACCAAGTGTAGTATTTTGGCAAAAGTGGACTCTTCTCCCACTTTGAGGGCTTTAATTACGAGGTAACCGCTGGCTAGTAGGGTGCCACTGAAGACCTCATCTCCCTCTTTTTTGTAGACCGGCTCACTCTCTCCGGTAATTGAAGATTGATCCAGATAAGCCGCCCCTTCAATGACCACCCCATCGGCCGCCACCCGCTCGCCTGGTTTAATAATAACGCTCATCCCCTGCTCAAGCTCGCGAGGGGCAACAATGCGCTCTTGCCCCTCTAAGCGGATACGGGCCGTCTCAGGGGAGAGGGCCATTAAATTTTTAATTGAAGAGCGGCTCTTCTCCAAAGTCCTGCTCTCCAGGTAGTCTCCAAACATAAAGAGGAAAGTGACGGCTGCCGCCTCCCAAAACTCCCCAATAATGAGGGCTCCCACCACTGCGATGGAGACAAGGAGGTCAATACCAATAATACGGTATCTAAGGGCAGCCACAGCACGATAGATAATAGGGGCGCCGGTGAGGGCTGTGGTAGCCAGCATAACCGCGATGGTAACCGGTCGATACCCTATTGTTTTGTAGAGTACAAAAGAGAGCACCACTAACACAGAACCTAAAATGACGACCCCTTTTTTGCCCATTAGAGCCCCTCTTTCACATCTAAAGTGCCGTAACCGAGTTTAGCTATAACTTTTTTAACCCCCTCTATGTCGATAAGGTTTTCATCGTAAGAGAGTTTTACACGGGAGCTGTTGAAGAGAACTTCAGGGTCAATAACCCCTTGGCTCTTTTTCAACGCTACTTCGATTTTAGCTGCACAAGTGGGGCAACTAAGAGTCTCTAATTGAAGTGATATCTTTTTCATCAACTCCTCCTGTCTTTAATTTCTAAGGTAACTATAATCAAAATCAGGGGCAGTGGATTTGACCTAGGTCAAAAAAGAGGGGAATTTAAATAACAAGTTAGTTCTAGACAAAACAATCTTTTACCTATAGCACAACAAAGAGCCACACTCTGTTTTATTCTATTTTACTTTTCAATTTTTCCATTACTTGATACCATTACATAATCTAAAAACAGTGTTATAATCACTATAACAAAAACTTACGCTAACATAAATTTTTAGGAGGAAGGAATGAAGAAAGTAATTGTCATTGCTCTCATTTGTCTCATGGGGACTATGCTCTTTGCCGCCGGAGCTAAAGAGGCTGTCAAAGATGACACCCCAACGATTAGATTACTCACCGATGCCACCGGTATCGATGATAAATCTTTTAACGCCGCTGCTTGGCGTGGAATTGTTGAATTCTACGGGGACTCTCTCAGCAACACCGCCGGCCGAGGGAAGTACTACGACGTCGTCACAGCCCAGACTCAAGATAGCTATATACCTAACTTAAAACAGGCCGCCGATGAAGAGTACGATATCATCATGGTTACCGGTTTTACATGGGCCGATGCCCTTGGGGAAGTGGCCCCTCTGTATCCCGACCAAAACTTCGTAATTGTTGACGTAGACTGGGTTGGTCAACCCAACGTTATGGAGTTCATCTACAACGAAGAAGAGGGCTCCTACTTGGTAGGTTTAGCCGCTGCCCTCCAAGCTAAAGCCGAAGGCATTAACAACCCCAGATTTGGTTTCATCGGGGGAGTCCCCGGCGGAACAATCACCAAATTTGAGATGGGGTACATCCAAGGTCTCCGCGCCGTCTATCCGAACGTTTCGGTAGTTGACTACTACGCCAACGACTGGGGAAAACCTGAGCTGGCTAAAGCTCAAGCCAAAAACTGGTATGACAGTGGCGTTTATGCAATCTTCTCCGCCGCCGGCGGCACCGGAAACGGAACAATTGCCCAAGCTAAAGAGTACCGCCTCCAAGGTAAAAACATTTGGGCTATCGGTGTTGACAGTGACCAATATGAAGATGGAATCTACTCAGGCGACAAATCCGCAGTTCTAACCTCAATGTTAAAGAAAGTGGAAGCCTCTTCTCTTTACGCTTTGAATGCAGCCAAAGATGGCACCTTCACCGGAAAAGTTGTTAAAATGACCCTGGCAGATGATGGTGTTGGCTATTCACAGGCCAACCCTGAACTGAAAGCAGATGTTGTTAAAGCGATTGAGGCTGCTAAAGCCGACGTTATCAGTGGTAAGATTAAAATCTTCGGCACCTACAGAGACGCTTTAGCTGCCGGTGTTGTACCTGCAGGCCTAGCTGCTCTTGATGACTAAGATTTGTTTTTGATGCGAAGTAGGTGCGCCTCTTTAGGCGCACTACTTCTATCCGGCACTTTTTTTGGGAGGGATCGGTGGAACATGCTATTGAAATGAAGGGAATCACGAAAACTTTCCCGGGGGTCATCGCCAACGACAATGTTGACTTACAGGTAGCCCCGCAAGAGGTCCACGCCTTATTGGGTGAAAACGGGGCAGGCAAATCGACATTGATGTCGATTCTTTTCGGTGCCTACAATGCCGACAGCGGCACCATCAAAATCGATGGTAAAGAGGTTAATATCAAGGACCCCAACGTCGCCACTGAACTGGGCATCGGAATGGTGCATCAACACTTCAAATTAGTGCACAACTACACGGTAACCGAAAACATTGTCTTAGGAGTGGAGCCGAAGAATCGCTTTGGAACCCTCAACATTGGGGTAGCCGAGAAGCGGGTAGCCGACCTCTCACAAAAGTACGGCTTACAAGTCGACCCCCAGGCATTAATTGAAAATATCACAGTTGGTGCCCAGCAGCGCGTTGAAATTCTCAAGACCCTCTACCGTAACGCCAACATGATTATCTTCGATGAACCCACTGCCGTTTTAACCCCCCAAGAAATTGATGAACTCATGGATATCATTCGTAGACTCAAAGCTGAGGGCAAGACAGTCGTCCTTATCACCCATAAACTAAAAGAGATTAAAGCGGTCGCCGATCGCTGCACTGTCTTAAGACGGGGTAAATACGTCGGAACTGTTGATGTTGCCGATGTTAGCGAAAAACAACTGGCCGAGATGATGGTGGGGCGAGCCGTCCAATTTGAAATTGAAAAGGCGCCCCCCCAGGTGGGCGAAGTAGCCCTCTCGGTTCAAAACTTATCGGTAGCGGACTCTTCGGGTCATCTTAAGGTAAAAGACCTCTCAATCGATGTCCACACGGGAGAAATTGTGGGTATTGCCGGTGTTGACGGCAATGGCCAGAGTGAACTCCTCTACGGTCTCTGTGGTCTCTTACCGGTCTCCAGCGGTAAAATAATGCTCAAAGGCGAGGATATTACCCACACCTCCATTCGCCACCGCATTGAAGCGGGTTTGGGGCACATTCCGGAGGATCGCCAGCGTCATGGTCTTATTAGCAATTTTACAATTAGTGAAAACTGCGTTCTCAAAGATTATTACAAAGAGCCCTACAGTAACCAATATGGATTGCTCAACGAGAACGCGATGTTAACCAATTCAGACGATCTAATTGAGCAGTTTGACATTCGCGCAGGACAGGGGAGCCGCACTCCGGCCGGCAGTTTATCGGGGGGAAACCAACAAAAAACCATCGTTGCCCGTGAAATACACCTCTCACCCCACCTCTTAGTGGTAGCCCAACCCACCAGAGGTCTCGACGTAGGCGCTATCGAATATATCCGTAAGCGACTCATCGAAGAGCGCGATAAGGGACGGGCAATTCTCCTCATTTCCTTTGAACTCGATGAGATTATGAACCTCTGTGATAGAATAGCCACTATCAGTAAGGGGCAAATTGTGGGAATTTTTGACCAAGGAGAAGTTGATGAAAGGGAGATTGGGATGATGATGGCCGG
>JBAYSE010000147.1:0-3882 GCA_041676265.1 Sphaerochaetaceae bacterium | reverse complement strand
ATGATTGCCACTCAAGAGATTAAGAATCCTAACCTTAATTCCTTGGTGGCTGTCAGTGAAGTGCGCCTCTCTAAAGACAAGGCCTATGCCACTGTCTTAATAACCTCTTTAGAGCCCGTCGAGAAATTAAAGAACTCTCTCAGTGCCTTGCAAAGTGCTTCGGGATTTATCCAGCAACGTTTGGGAACTCTTCTGCAGACCCGCCATACCCCCCGCCTAACTTTTAAAATTGACACCCTTTTCATGGAGAGCCAAAAAGTAAATCAGTTGTTGGAGAGTTTAAAAATAAAAGATGAAGAGTAGTGATGGCATTGTACTCTTAAATAAACCACCGGGGGTTACCTCATTTAAAGCCCTCAGTGATCTGAAAAAGATTTTTAAAAAAGTGGGCCACACGGGGACCCTCGATAAATTCGCCGAGGGGCTTTTAGTCGTCTTGTGTGGCTCTTTTACTAAACTAAACCCGTTGTTTACCCCCTTGGACAAAAAATACAGAGCAGTTATAACATTTGGTAGCGAAACCGATACATTAGACCCCGAAGGGGTTATAATCGCTACAGGGGAGATTCCTAGTTATGAAGCAATTGAAGCCAGTGTAGCTCAGTTTAGGGGGACATTTAGGCAAGAGCCCCCCCTTTATTCAGCTCTCCACTTGGCCGGTCAGAGGGCTCATAAGCTGGCACGCAAGGGGGTTAGTTTTAATTTAACACCGCGGGAAGTAACCGTTTATGCCTCCCGTATTGTGGCTTGGCAAAGCCCCAATTTAACCCTCGAGGTTGCCTGCTCCAAAGGTACTTATATCCGCTCTCTGGCCCGCGATATCGCTTTAAGAGCCCACAGCCGAGCCCATTTAACCCAACTGAAACGCTTAGAAGTGGGTCCTTTTAGGGTTGAGGAGGCCTTGGACGATTATGAAAACCTTGCCCAACACATCAGTAAGAGTAGCGCCCACTTACGTCGTCTAGGAAGCTTTGCCGATTTTATAGTCGATGAGAGGGGACAAAAAAGTCTCAGTTACGCCAATATCCCCTCCAAGAGCTCAATAGTTAAAGCCGAGCTCCCTTTAGGTGCCGATAAAGGCCTGGTAATGAACACGGAAGGTGAGTTACTGGCGGTTGTTAAACTAAACACTGAGGGGGAAATCAGTGGTATTTGGGCTGTGAGGAGGGGAGAGTGAGAATTTACGATTTTAACCAACTAGCCGAATCTCAAGAATTTGCCGGTTTGAAAGCGGTCCTCACTATAGGTGTCTATGATGGGCTCCACCATGGCCATATGAGGGTTTTAACCAAAACTTTGGAGCTTAGTGGGGAGTATAAAAGTGTGGTAATCACCTTTGCTCAAAATCCTAAAGCACTCACTGGGCGCTACCTCTATTCTAAACCCCTCTTGAGCCAGCGCCAGAGTCGTCAATTCTTTGCCAATCTTGGAGTTGATTTCTTGGTTGTGATTGACTTTTCTCCTGAATTCAGTAAACTTAGCGGAGAGGAGTTTATCGCACGTTGTTGCAAGATGTTTAGTGTTCAAGCACTGGTTGTGGGTGAAGATTTCCGCTGTGGACATAAAGCCGACACGGGTGTAGAAGAGCTCAAAGTACTGATTAAACAGTGCCATGAGGAGACTAAACTGATTGTACCTGAGACTTTCCTTTTAAATGATGGGCGAGTCGATAGCAGTACGCTAGTGCGAGAAGCACTTATTGAGGGTAAGGTCTCCCTAATAGAGACATTACTCGGCAGGAATTATTCGGTGGACTTGGTCCAATTACCTCTTAAGGTCACTGAATCTGCCCTGTTTTTTAAGATTGATCAAGCTGAGCAACTTCTGCCGCCACCAGGAGTTTACCAGAGTGTCTTGAATTATTCTGATGGGAGTAGACGAGAGGCTACTGCCCGCATAGACGCCACGCAGTTGGTGTTAACAGGAGAGTTCCCTGACAACTGTTCAATCACTTACGATAACTTAGAGTTTGTAAAGGAGTTTAAATAACGATGTTGACAAAAGAGATGAAGGGTCAAATTGTTGAAGAATTTGGAAAAGATGCTAAGAACACCGGTTCTGCTGACGTGCAGATTGCTCTATTAACTGCGCGTATCAAAGATTTGCAAAACCATTTTAACCAATTCCCCGATGACCATGCCAGTCGTCGCGGTCTACTGAAGATGGTTGGGCAACGGCGCCGCTTACTTAGATATGTCAGAGAAAAGGATATTAATCACTATCGTGAACTTATCCAGAAATTAGAGTTGAGAAAGTAGTTTTCACCTCACTTACAAGAGTCGGCCTCTGCCTCTGATTGGGGTGTTGAGGCTGTTTTCATTTAGTAAATAGAGCAAGAAGAAAGGAAATTATGGTAAAATCTGTAAGAATGAAAATCGGGGAATCAGAATTAGTCCTCGAAACTGGAAAAATGGCAAAACAGGCCAATGGTGCGGTTTATGCTTATTATGAGGGGAGCGCCGTCTTAGCTACCGTGTGTAGCGGTAATGCACCCGACACGCCTCTCGATTATGTACCACTTCAAGTGGAGTACAATGAGAAATATTATGCTGCAGGGAAAATCCCCGGAGGCTTTCTAAAGAGGGAAGGGCGGCCTAAAGATAAAGAGATCTTGGTCTCGCGTTTGATTGACCGTCCAATGCGACCCCTTTTCGATAAGGCCTTTGGACGCGAGATTCAAATCATCCCGACTGTTGTGAGCAGTGACATGATTAATACGCCCGATATAATCGCTATGATTGCCTCCTCAGCGGCCGTTGTAGTGAGCGATATCCCCTTCAACGGGCCCACGGCAGCTGTCAGGATTGGTCGCATAGAGGGTAAATTTGTGGTTAACCCCACCTTTCAACAAATCGAAGAGGCCGAACTCGAGATAGTTGTTGCCGGCACAGAAAATGGTATAACCATGGTGGAAGGGGGCGCTAAACAAGTCTCTGAAGAGTTACTCTTAGAAGCGATAGCTACTGCCCAGCCGGTAATCACCGAATTATGTAAAATTCAAAACGAATTGGCTAAAATTGCCGGTAAAGAAAAACTTCCTTTGATGGCCGGTGAAGAGGCACCCTCCTTTTTAGCCGAGATTAGAAAAGAGGCCTATTCTCAAGTGGAAAAAGCCAGTTTTGTGAAAGGTAAAATGGAGCGACACGCCGCCCTAGATGCCGTCAAAGAGGCCTTTTTTGAAAAATATGCTGAAGTGATTGAGGAGAGTGGTAAACGTGGTTTAGTCTCAGCCCTTTTTGAAGAGATGGAGTATGAGGTTCTGCGCCGCTCTATTTTAGATAAGGGAATCAGAACTGATGGACGCAAAGTTGATGAAATCAGGTCTATTAGCTGTGAAGTTGGCATCCTGCCACGCACGCACGGTAGCGCCCTCTTTACAAGGGGAGAGACACAAAGTTTAGCTACTACCACCCTAGGGACAGCCAGTGACGAACAGATGTTCGACACCATCGATAGTGAAAAACATTTTAGCAATTTTATGCTCCACTACAATTTTCCACCGTTCAGTGTTGGAGAAACCGGTCGACTCTCGACCGGAAGGCGTGAAATTGGTCATGGCCAATTAGCCCAAAGGTCCCTTGAGAGCATTCTGCCGAGTAAGGAAGAGTTTCCCTATACAGTGCGGGTTGTTTCCGAGATTTTAGAGTCAAACGGTTCCTCTTCAATGGCTTCGGTCTGTGGTGGCACTTTGGCCTTAATGGATGCCGGGGTAAAAATTGAGAAACCGGTGGCCGGTATCGCGATGGGTTTAATTACCGATGATGACAAATTTAAAAAATATGCCATCCTCAGCGATATTTTAGGTGAAGAAGACCACCTTGGTGATATGGATTTTAAAGTAGCCGGAACAAAAGATGGCATTACCGCTTTCCAGATGGATAT
>JBAYSE010000146.1:0-3883 GCA_041676265.1 Sphaerochaetaceae bacterium | reverse complement strand
GGTCGCCTTGACCGTCGTAAGGATGTCGCTTACTACGCGGTTGCCCCCTATACTGAATAAGAGTCATTAGGAGGCGTTAAGATTTCTGGCGCCTCCTAACTCTTTAAAAGGGTAGCTTCAAACCGGTCCAAAAGTTTAGAGAATGTCGCTAAAGCTTTTCTGACAGGCTCGGGACTCTCCATATCAACGCCGGCTAATTTAAGGGCCTCAATAGGGTAACGAGAACCACCCGATTTCAAGAAATTTAAGTAATCCTCGCGCTCTTTAACCCCGCCGTTTAAAACTCTTGCGCTCAATGTGATAGCGGCACTGATGCCGGTCGCATATTTGTAGACGTAATAGGCTCTGTAGAAGTGGGGGATACGGAGCCCCTCTAGGTCACTCACCTTTAAGAGGGTAACTTCTTTGCCAAAATATTGCTCTAAGAGGGCTCGATAGGTGCTTCTAAGAGACTCCACAGTTAAGGGTTCACCACTTTCAACTTGGACGTGGACCAGGTGCTCAAATTCGCCAAACATGGTCTGTCGGAAAAGGGTCGCTACAATATCATCTATTTGTTTGCCTAAAATGTAAGCCACCAAAGTCTTATCTTGGGCCTCTTTTAGCATATAGTCGGCTAAAAGTTGCTCATTAAAAGTAGAGGCGACTTCTGCCTCAAAGATTGAATAATCGTAGGAAGAGAAGGGGTTATTAGCCGCACTGTAAAGGGAGTGCATCGAGTGGCCCCCTTCGTGAGCTAGAGTAAAGAGGTCCCTAAGCACATCTTCTTGGTAGTTCATTAGAATATAAGGAGGGCCATCAAAGGAGCCAGAGGAGAAAGCTCCCGAGCGTTTTCCTCTATTCTCATACCTATCGACCCAGCGCTCAGTTGTCAAGCCGCGCTTTAAGGTGGAAACATACGCGTCTCCCAATGGGGCTAAGGCGCGGGTAATTACTTCAACAGCCTCTTCATAGGTGTGTTTAACCGCAATGTTTTCTACCAAAGGGACATAAACATCATAGTGAGCCAATTTCTTTAATCCCAAGAATTGACGCCTTAGATCGTAATAGCGGTGCAGTGAGGGGAGAGCTTTGTGGACTTCACTGATGAGATTGTCATAGACAGATGCATTCACCTTGTCGCCAAAGAGGGCCATGGAACGGCTGTTTTCGTAAGAGCGAACCTTGGCTTTAAAAATATCTTGCTTAACGCTAGCTTCATATAAGAGAGCTAGGGTGTGTTTATGTTGATCAAAAACGCGATAAAACTTTTTATAGCTCCTCTCTCTAATCTTTCTATCTCTATTTTGTAGTAAATATCCATAGGTGCTCTGTGTCAAAGGAATCCTGCCCTCTTCTGTTTGGATATAGCCAAAGTCAAAGTCGACGTTAGTAAGGCTATTGAAAGCCTCCTGTGATTTACTACCGATCTCACTTTGCAATGCGATAATTCGCTCTTCACTAGCCGACAGAACATGCGGTTTGTAGCGCAACATTTTGTTTACCATTACTTTGTAATTGGCAAAATCTTCCCGCTTTAACCACTCTTTAATCGTCTCCTCTTCAATACTCAATATTTCAGGGTTTAAAAAACTGGTTGCTGAAGAGAAATTGGTTAGCAGTTGCATGGTCAAACCGTGCCTTCTCTGATTCGCAGAGTTACTCCCATCCGTTGCTTGCAGAAGGAAGGAGTACTGTGCAATCCTTTCTATTAATAGGCCAACTTCATCGAGAAGGGTAAGAAGGTTTAAAAGGTTCTCCGGGGATTCCTTAAGCGTTCCTCTGAACTTTACAATAGCACTACTATACTCTTCGACCTTCTGACAATCATCTGTCCACTGTTGGTCACTTGAATAGAGATGGGTCAAATCCCAAGTATCATTTAAGGCAACCTCATCACGGGAAGGGATTCTTTGATTAGCAGACATAGAAAATCTCCTTTTTCTCAATCTCTCTTAAAAGGACCGCAATTTGCTGAGCAGCTCTGGCTCTGTGACTAATTTTGTTCTTCTCTAGGGGGCTAAGTTGGGCCATCGTTAGAGCTCCTTGTTCCACGATGAATATAGGGTCGTAACCGAATCCCCCCTCCCCATGGGGCTCTGTAGCAATATAGCCTTCAACGGTCTCTTGCACTACAAATTTACGAAAAGGAGACACTATTAAGGCCATAGCACATACAAAACGGGCAGTGCGCTTCTCCATCGGGATTGTTTCCAAATGGCTTAACAGGAGACTATTTCTCTCGATTGAAGAGAGGAGTCCTTCGCCATGGCTCCCATAACGGGCTGAATAGACCCCGGGTCCCCCATTAAGGGCATCTACGATTAAACCCGAATCGTCAGCAAGGACGGGGGCATTGGCCAGTGAGTAAAGTTCTTGTGCTTTACCCAAAGCATTAGCAATAAAAGAATCTCCGTTCTCCTCGAATTCAAAAACTATCTGGCGTTGTGCTGGGGTAATTAGTGAGTGTTCTGGCAATAGAGCGGAAATCTCCAACCGTTTGTGGTCGTTGTTAGAGGCTAGTAGTAACTCCATAAAAAGAACATACCCGATTTAAGCTTCATCGTCTATAATCTCCTTTAAAGTGCGTTTCATGGCACTCATACCCGAATCGATTGTCCCTTTAGGTTTCTTGAAAAGTTTAGAGAGAACTACGTGAGTTACCGGATTAGGTCGGGCGTTAGCCTCTTGACACCGCTCAATATAGAGGGCATGGAGACGCTCATACCTCTTTTTTAAAGATTCAAGGGTGATGGGGTGAATTCCATTAATTTCTGAATCAGAGATTTCTCGGCTAAGAAATTGACAGTTTAGGTAGTGATTATTCCTTATAGCAGCCACCTCCTGTGAGCGCTCAAACTTCTTAAGAGATAATTCATGGGCTTTAGTGACAAGATCGGCCAGTTTGTCTTCGCTCATATTCATAAAATCGGCTAGAAAAGAGATCTGTTTTGGGGTTAAATCGTGTGAGTTTAAGACTATAAATTCACAGAACCGCCTTTTGGTCGCTGGGTACTTGGTGATTAAATTTTTTACCGTTTTACTAGCCTTGGTGTCGCTTGACCAGTTTATGGGAGCCGTTTCGCCATTGTCAACGGCTAAATATTTCTCGCTTTTATAACGGTAAGCCGGTTCAGCCAACATATAATAATCAATTTCATCGCCTGGGTAAGTTAGGTAGAGGTACTTGCGGTTGTCTAATTTTTTCTTCATTTTGTAAAATTTTACTTGTTCATAAACCGCCCTTTTTAGGAAAGTTTCAAAAGCAATCCCTTGATATTCAAAATCTTCTATCATTTTTTTTAAGCGAGGAATCATTATAAGGAGCAGCTCTACGGCCTCTTCCTCTTCCAAGACCTTAACCCTCACAGGGTACTCATAAATGATAATTTGGCTCCTATTTTGAATACTGAACAGCAGTTTTTGATTCGAGACGCCACTGCTTTCAGCTTCGCCTCTAATAAGTTTTTGGTAAGTTAAAACATCCTTTGTTAATTCGGTCATAACCCCCTCCTTGATAAGAGGGGTTCATAGCATTTAGCGTGCCATATAACAACTTTATAACATATTAGGATTAGAGTTTATTCAGTTCTTCTTCAATGGTAGCTACTAAGTTAGCTTTAATATCGTCGATATGCCCTTCAACTGTGGCGCCGGCAGCTTTACGGTGCCCCCCACCGTTGAGGGTAGCACTTATAGCTCCGACATCAATTGCTGAGTAGTGGGAGCCTCTCAGGCCAATTTCCCAAACATTCTCATCAATGTATTTAAAATAGAGGACGACTTCGACTTTATCGACCCCCAGAAGGTGTGAATAGAGGGCATCGGAAGGGCGGTCATTCACATCGTAGTGTAAGACATCATCTGGTTTTTCAGTCACCACGATTAGGCGTCCCTCTAAAAG
>JBAYSE010000145.1:0-3891 GCA_041676265.1 Sphaerochaetaceae bacterium | reverse complement strand
ATGGTCAACTTAGATTAATTATGAGTCGCTACGAATATTTGACTTCTAAACTTTTGTCTCGTAGAATAATGCCATAGTTATTTGAGGAGGAGAGCATGAAAAAAAATTTAGTGTTCAAGGGTTCACTATTTTTAGTTTTGTTTTTTTTCTGCACCGGTATTGTGTTTGCCGGCGGAAAAGCAGAACAGGCTCCAAAGACTTCCGATAAACTAAAAGTTGTGCTCTATATGAACGGAAATTTAGGAGATAGGTCTTTCTTTGACTCTGCTTATAGTGGGGTTTCCAGAGCGGAGAAAGAATTAGGCATAGAGGTGAGAGCCATTGAAGGTGGTTATAACCCAGCCAACTGGGCACCTGATGTGGAACAGCTCTGCCAAGGGGATTGGGATATCATCATTGCCGGCACATATCAGTTGCAAGACATTATCCAAGATTTAGCACCTTTATATCCCAATAAAAAGTTTTTCGTTTACGATACCGATGTCGATTATTCACTGGGAAATTTGGACAACGTTTATTCGATTCTGTATAGCCAAAACGAGGGTTCATACCTAGCGGGGGTACTTGCCGGTTTAATCACGACAAGCAATCTCCCCTATGCAAACCCCCAAAAAAGGATAGGGTTCATTGGTGGTATGGATATCCCTGTCATTAACGACTTCATGGTGGGCTATAGGCAAGGGGCCAAATCAATTGATCCCCAAATTGAGACACTGGTAGCCTATGTCGGTAACTTTGATGACCCCGCCAAAGCCAAAGAACTCACTTTGGCTATGTTCGACCAAGGGGTTGATGTTGCCTTTAATGGAGCCGCTCAAGCCGGATTAGGCTTGCTTGATGCAGGTGCTGAGAGGAAAAGATATACTATCGGGGTCGACTCCGACCAGTACCTTCTCTATAAAGATAGCAATCCTGAAAGGGCAAGTTTCATAGTGACTTCAATGCTTAAAAACGTTGGCGAGTCAATTTTCCGGGGCCTTGAGATGCACATTGCCGGCACCTTGCCTTATGGTAAAGTGGAGAATCTGGGGATTGAAGAAAAAGCCGTTGGACTGGCCGACAATGAAAACTTCCGCAAAGTAGTACCACAAGAATTTATCGACAAAATTAAAGAGGCTGAAGAGGGTATTAAATCGGGTAGAATTGTTGTTGATACCGCTTTTTAATTTATTTTCAGAAAAATGGTAATGGAGAGGGGCTTATGGGCTCCTCTCTATACCATTAACAGGAAAAATATGGCAAACATACTGAGCCTTAAAAATCTGACTAAAATTTACCCCAATGGGAAAATTGCAAACCGCGAGATTTCATTTGATATTGAAGAGAATACCATCCATGCCATAGTTGGCGAAAATGGTGCTGGGAAATCGACACTGGTCAATATGATTTTTGGTGTCCACCAACCCACCGCAGGGCAGATTTACTTTAAAGGGGAGGAGGTTAAATTTGTTTCTCCCAACGATGCCATAAAGGTGGGAATAGGGATGGTTCATCAACACTTTATGTTGGCTCCAGACTTAACAGTAGCCGAAAATATGTTGTTAGGTATGGAGAGCACAAAGTACCATTTTTTCCTTAATTACAAAGAGATGATAAGCAAAGCCCAAGAGGTTTGTGAGGAGTATGGCTTGGCCGTTAATCCCAAGAGGTTGATAAAAGATATCCCGATTGGGATTCGCCAAAGGGTTGAGATTTTGAAGGCACTTGTGCGGAATGCCGAAGTTCTAATCCTCGATGAGCCAACGGCCGTTCTAGCCCCTCAAGAGGTGGACGTCCTTTTTAAGACCCTCAGAAAGTTAAAAGAGAATGGTAAAACGATCCTATTCATTTCCCACAAGTTAAATGAGGTTAAAGCGATTTCCGATAAAATCACCGTGATGAAAGACGCCAAAGTGGTAGTTACGAAAGACACGGCACAGTTGGAAGAACAGGAGATCGCCAAACTTATGGTTGGAAGAGACGTTATCCGTAAAAGAAACATCGTCGGCCAGCCCCGCGCTGAAATTCTCCTTGCACTGGAGAATGTGAACTATATTGACCAAGAGGGGCTGTCTACTTTAAAGAATATTAATTTAGAGCTCCGCGGTGGTGAAATTCTAGGGGTGGCCGGTGTGGAGGGAAACGGGCAATCTGAACTCTCCAGAGTGATTACTGGGCTAATGAAACCTACTAGTGGCACAATAAAAACGCCTGTTAACGAATTAACCAATTTGAGTCCCCGTGAGATCAGAAAATCGGGGCTCTCCCACATCCCCGAAGATAGGATGGAGAATGGGATTGCCGCCTCAATGAGCTTAGAAGAGAATTTCATAGCCGAGCGCTACTATAAAAAGGAGTTTCGTAGCGGCTTATTCCTCTCTTCCAAAGCGATATCGAAGCATGCCGAACTCCTAATAGCAGATTTTAATATTTTGACGCAGTCACCAAAGTCGGCAATCGCTTCCCTGTCGGGCGGTAATATTCAAAAGGCGATTGTTGCCCGTGAACTCACCAGTGACCCCTCTGTCATTATTGCCGCTCAACCCACGCGCGGCGTCGATATCGGCTCAGAGGCTATGATCCATAACTTGCTCGTTAAAATGCGAAATGAGGGGAAGGGCATCCTCCTTATATCGGCTGATTTGGATGAGATCTTAACCCTCTCCGACCGAGTCGTAGTGATGTATGAAGGCGAGATAGTTGCCCAATTTACTGATATTGAAACCCTCACTGATAAGGACGTTGGTCCTTATATGTTGGGAATAGAACGACAGGAGGCCCCTAGTGGAAAAGTTCTTAATTAAAAACTTCACCATGATTCGCACTATTTTGGCCATTTTAATAGGGATCCTAATCACTATTTTCCTAATTATCTTAATCAGTAGTGATGCCGGCTTCTCCTTTAAGCAGTTCTTCTTGGGGCCATTTCAGTCTAGGGGTCGGTTTTCGAATATTTTTGAAAATGCGGCTCCGTTAATAATCTGTGGAGTAGCCATCGCTTTTGCTTTTCAAGCGGCCCAATTTAACGTAGGGGCAGAGGGGACATTTTTCCTGAGTGCCGCCATTGGAACCGCTTTCGCCGTCTCCGTTCGTTTACCAACCTTTCTCCATATTACCCTCACATTGCTGGTCTCTGCAGGGGTCGGGGCTATTTGGGGAGGCATCCCTGGGCTACTTAAGGCCAAGTGGAACGCTAGTGAACTTGTTGCCTCTTTAATGTTGAACTATGTTGCCTATTTTTTGGGGCTCTACCTCATCAATCACCACTTTAGGGATAAAAAAGCGGGTTATTTGACGAGTGAACGGCTACCGGCGAGTGCACAGCTACCGCGACTTTTTCAAGGGACCCGGTTCCACTTGGGGATTATTTTAGCCTTTGCAGTCGCGATCATAGCGTTTTTAATCATCTATAAAACTAAATTTGGTTACGAACTGCGATTAAGTGGAGAAAATCCCAAATTTGCTAAATTTGCGGGAATCAATATTTTTAAGATTGTGCTACTCTCCCAAGTAATTAGTGGTCTGTTTGCCGGCTTTGGCGGGGTAATGGAGGTCATGGGAATCCATATCCGTTTTAATTGGCAAGCCCTCCCCGGTTACGGCTGGGATGGTGTTATAGTGGCAATAATCGGAAGAAACCACCCCTTACTGATTATTTTAGCCGCTTTCTTCCTCTCCTATTTGAAGGTGGGCGGACAAATCTTAAATTTGATGTCGGACGTTCCCAGTGAAATGGTTACAGTAATCCAGTCCTTGATTATTTTGCTAATCACAGCAGAAGCCTTTCTAGGTAATTGGAAGGCACGCCTTAATACGCGGCTTTCGTTAAGGGGTGAGATATGAACAATTTCTTAGCGAATATGATTACCCCCCAATTTGGCTACTCTATAATTAGGGTAACGACACCTTTGT
>JBAYSE010000144.1:0-3952 GCA_041676265.1 Sphaerochaetaceae bacterium | reverse complement strand
TACCGCTCGGCTCTATGGAAAACCGCGTCAAGCAGCTGTCCTTTTGAAAAATAGGGTCAAGAGTGAGATAGGTCTCACCATAAGTGTCGGTATCGGCACTTCGCGTTTCATTGCCAAAATGGCCAGTGGTTACGATAAACCCGACGGACTGTGCCGTGTCTCAGTTGGCAATGAGGAGCGTTTTATCGATGCCATTGGGCTCAAGAAACTCTTTGGAATTGGAGAGGCGACCCTCAAGGCCCTTAAACATCACTCAATTAACAAACCAGAACAACTTAGAAAATTTTCCCTAGAGCATTTGAAGTCGCTCTTTGGAGAGGCTACCGGAGAGTATCTCTATAAAGCTTGCCGAGGGCTAGACCCGGGAATTCACAGCGGAGTTACCAAGTCACGCTCGATAAGTACAGAAAATACCTTCGCCTGCGATATTAGCGATGAGAAGGAGCTTTTTCAGCATTTGTTGAATATGAGTCATGAGGTTATGTTCAGGGCTCTCCAAGAAAACCTCTCTTCCTCTACGGTAGCGGTTAAGGTCCGTTTTAGTGACTTTACAACGGTCAGTGCCCAAAACTCTCAAGGTACACCCCTCTGTTCGGGCGAACAAGTCTATGAGATTGCCAAAGAACTGCTCAAGAGCCGCTGGAGAGCCCCCCAAAAGGTGCGCCTCTTGGGAGTTGGTCTCTATGGAGTCAACGAGGGGAGCTCTTTGGTGCAACCGGAACTTTTTGAAGACCCCTATCAGCGCAAAGGAGAGCTGGAGAAGGCCGTTCTGGCACTGCGCTCCAAAGGGAGGAACATCCAAAAGGCGAGTCTCCTCGAACCTCTCGATAAATAGCGCTCCTCTTGCTAGAGACTCTCTATTGGTGCTAAAGTGACGGATAATTAGGGAGTAGACAATGGGACTGCATATTGTATTGTTTGAACCAGAAATTCCACAAAATACGGGCAATATTGCCCGCACTTGCGGTGCTTTGCAGGCAACCCTCCATTTGGTACACCCCCTTGGATTTAAAATCACCGACCGTAATTTAAAACGCAGTGGTCTTGACTACTGGCACCTGCTCGATATCAAGCAGTGGCCCTCGGTGGATACTTTTCTCGCAGAACACAAAAATGCCCCTCTCTGGTTCTTCTCCACAAAAGCCCCCCTCATTTATAGTGCTGTAAACTATGAAGAGGAAGCTTATTTGGTTTTTGGCAAGGAGACGGCCGGTATTGATGAGCAAATCCTAGTTAATAATTGGGAGCATTGTGTTAGAATACCCATTAGAGAAGAGGCCCGCTCCCTCAACCTTGCCAATAGTGTTGCCATTGGAGCCTATGAGTGGGAACGGCAACACAACTTTGGGGGATTACAAGCTAAAGGTGCATTGCACCATCTACCGATGCCTCAAGGAGGAGTCTCATGAAAGATATTGGAATTATTGGTTGCGGAGTGATGGGCTCTGCCATAGTGAGAGCGATTGCCCCCACACTCAAGGGGAAGATTTACCTCTACGACATAGTCAGTGAAGTCGCCAGTAACTTAGCTCAAGAGACGGGAGGGCAAATTTTGCCACTGGAAGCACTCCTCAAAGAGTCTACAACTATCGTTTTGGCAGTAAAGCCCCAAGTCTTAGGCGAACTCTATAGTCTCCTCTACCAAGCCAAAGGAAAACAGTGGATTAGCCTCGCAGCCGGTGTTTCCCTCGAGACTTTGGTTGAAAATCTCGGCAGTGAAGAGGTTATCAGAATTATGCCTAATATTGCTGCTAGTGTCGGCAAATCGGTAACCGCCATCGCCCCCTCGAAAGGAGCCTCCCCTCTCTTTGTTGAAGAGACCATCGCCTTAGCGCAAACTTTCGGTTTTGCCCATCTACTTGCAGAGTCTCAACTGAATGCTTTTATTGGGATTTCAGCTTCGGCCATTGCCACCTGTTTTGAATTCCTCCACGGCATAGCCCTAGGAGGGGTACAGCAAGGGCTCCCTTACCAACAATCACTGGCCTTAATCGGCAAGACTATGGAGAGTGCCATCGCCCTAATAAATGGCACTCACCGTCACCCTAAAGAGTTGCAGGGGGCGGTCTGTTCCCCCAAGGGGACAACTATTGAATCTTTGAGTGTCCTGCTCAACAGCTCTCTCGCCGGCCTCCTTATGGAGTCGGTCGAAGCTGCTTCAAAAAGGGCTTTGGAATTGGAACTTTTAGCTAAAAATGGAGATAACTGAGGAAGAGTATGATTGATTTAAAAGAGTTGAAAGAGAGACGAGAGGAGATCGCTCAAAACATTGCCAATCGAGGGATGAGAGTCGCAATTGATGAAGTTATCGACCTACAGGAAGAACGCAGTCGTTTGTTGAAGCTGAGTGACAGCCTCAGATCCCGGCGCAATGAGAATGCTTCCAAAATGAAGGGAAAATTAGAACCCGAGGTGCGTAGCCAACTCATCCAAGAGGGCAAAGAGCTAAAAGAGGCGATTAGCGCTGCAGAAAGCGCTCTGAAAGGGGTCGAAGGGGAGTACTGGAGACAGGCTAAGATGATTCCCAATTATGCCCACAAAGATGTCCCTGTCGGTTTCAGTGAAGCTGAGAATCGTGAAATTAAGACTTATGGACAGCCAATTCCCTTTGGCTTTACTCCGCAAGACCATACGGTTTTAGGGGAAGAACTCGACTTAATCGATTTTGATAGTGCTACCAAAGTGACTGGTCCTAAGTTCTACTATTTGCTGAATGAAGCCGTTTATATGGAACTCGCTTTAGAGCGTTATGCCCTCGATATCTTAAAAAAACACGGCTTTACCCCCGTTATCACCCCCGATTTGGCTAAAGAAGAGATCCTCGAAGGGATTGGGTTTAATCCCCGCGGAGCAGAGAGCAATATCTATTCGATTGCCGACACCGACATGTGCCTAGTGGGGACTGCTGAAATTACCCTTGGCGGCTACCATGCCAACTCTATTATAGACCAAGAGGCACTACCCATTAAATTTGGTGGTATCTCACACTGTTTCAGGCGAGAAGCCGGCGGGGCCGGTCAATATTCACGAGGTCTTTACAGGGTCCACCAGTTCTCAAAAGTGGAGATGTTTGTCTACACCTTCCCCGAAAACTCTGATGAGATGCATGCAGAGTTGTTGGCCATTGAAGAGGAGATCTACCAAGGACTGGACCTCCCCTACCGGGTAGTTGACACCTGTTCGGGAGATTTAGGAGCCCCTGCCTACCGTAAATATGACATTGAAGTTTGGATGCCCGGCAGAGGGGACTACGGAGAGGTTACCAGTACCAGTAATTGTACCGACTACCAGGCACGTCGCCTAAATATTAGGTACCGTGACGCGGACGGCTCTATTCGTCATCCGCACCTCTTAAACGGGACGGCAATTGCCGTCTCACGTACGATTTTGGCAATTTTGGAAAATTACCAACGGGAAGATGGCTCAATTGCCATGCCCAAGGCACTAATACCCTATCTTGGTTTTAGTGAAATCAGGAGATAAAGGATGAAAAAATTGGACGAGTCGGCTTTAGGGACAGATTTCTACGAACTCACAATGATGCAAGGCTATTTCTTAGCCCACAACAATCCTCGCGTCGTCTTTGACATGTTCTATCGTTCAAACCCGTTCAATGGGGGGTATGTCGTCTTTGCCGGACTCAATGACCTTTTAAAGAGGATTGAATCTTTTGCCTTCAGCCCCGGCGATATCGAATTCCTCGCCTCCTTAAATAAGTTTGACAAGAAGTTTTTGGATTACCTACAAGAGTTTCGCTTCACAGGAACTATCAAAGCCTTTGAAGAGGGAACCACTGTCTTTCCCGGGGAGCCTTTAATACGGGTAGAAGCCTCCCTCATGGAGGGGCAATTAATTGAAGGGATGTTACTGAATACAATCAACTTCCAATCCCTCATAGCAACTAAAGCCTCCCGAATTTATAATGCTAGTGGCGAGGGGGAGCTGATGGAGT
>JBAYSE010000143.1:0-3994 GCA_041676265.1 Sphaerochaetaceae bacterium | reverse complement strand
TGCCACTATTATCCTTGTAGATTAATGGCGCGGCTTGGTCGAAATAGGCTATTTTTAAAATAGGAGCCTTCTCTAGGTACTCTAGTTCTTCACCTGAAAAAACGAGAGAAGCATCTGTAGTTGCGAAGAGGACAAAAAGGGTTGCCAAGAGCATTACAGTAGTTAAAAATATTCTCCTCCCCCTATGCATTCTCAAAAGCTTCCCCCTTCAATATTTAAATTATCCTGTTTAATTTGGACTCAATCCGCATTATAGTCAAGGCTAGTTTTTAAAAAGGTCCTTTCGAGAGCAATTTTAAGGCTTTTTCCTCCTCTAAAGGCTTGCTTATGAGATAGCCTTGCATCAAATCGCAATTAAATTCTAGCAGTAAATCGCGTTGCCGCTGATGTTCTACCCCTTCGGCTATCACACAATGGCCTAATTTGTGGGCCATTGAGATGATATCGCCACTGATGGCCTCTTCCTTCTTTATGATCTGTAACCCGTCGATAAATACCTTATCAATTTTGATACAATCAATTGCCAGTTCTCTCTCCCGCGCTAAAGAGGAGTAGCCTGTACCAAAGTCATCAAGGGCAATATGGAACCCCCTTTTTCTTAAAGCCCTGAGCTGGATGTTGATTTCATAATAGTCATTAGCCATCGCCGTTTCGGTAATTTCCAACATTACAGACCCTGGAGCTATATTACACTCTTCAATAATTTTGATAAGGCGCTCCACAAACCCCTTAGCCATGAGTTGGACAAGACAGATGTTGATCGTGATTACAAGGTGAGGATAACCCATGTTATGGACTTGGCTTAGGAAGCTGCATGCCATCCTAATAATTTCATCACCGATGGGGATAATTAATTTGGTCTTTTCGGCAATTGGGATAAACTCCAGAGGGGGTACCTGCCCCACTTCCCTGCTGTTTAACCTGGCCAAGGCCTCAAAGCCCCAAATCTCCCCATTCTTAAGGTTAATAATGGGCTGATAGTTTAGATAAAAACCCTCAGCGCTATCTGTTCTAAATTTTAGGGCAGCCAACTCTTCACCAATTTTAGTTTGGCGATTTTTATCTTTGACAATTTGTTCATCAAAACGGACTATTTCAAACTCACCACTGTTACTGGCTAAAGAGCGGTCGCCCACCAACATTAAGTTAGTTAAGAGCTGCTCGATATCGAGAGGGGTTCCTTTCGGAATTTCGATAATCCCAATACCCCACACTACGCGTTCAATTGTCAGAAACTCCTCTAAAACGTGGGAAATACGATTGCCTAAGTCAACTAAGCATTGAGCGGTTGTGTAATTTTGGACATAGAAGGCGAACCAGTTTTCATAGAGGCTAAAGACCTCAATATCGTCGGCTTTGAGTTTCTCCATCTCACTCGCAATTCTTTTGAGCACAGCTTGGGCATAGTAGAACCCGTGGCGGACACTCAATTCGTGAATTGCACTAAGATTAACGGCGATTACCCCCCTTTCTAAAGCAGGATTTGAGTTTTCCAGAAGTGCTTCGAAGTAGCGCCGGTTATGGAGCCCTGTGAGGGAGTCGTGGTGGTAATGGAAAAGGAAATTCATCTCATTCTCTTTCCGTTTAGAGATATCTAAGATAACCCCTTCAATCGCAATAACCTCCTTCTGGGTGCCATAGACCGCCTGTCCCCGCTCTAACACCCAAACCCGCTTTCCGCTGGCATTAATAATTTCGTACTCAGCTTCAAAAATCCCCTCTTGTTGAATTACCTGTTGCCAGACATTCCAAATTTTAGTTCTGTACTCGAAAGCGATGACTTCATTGAAGGAGAGCCGGCTATTATTAATCAAGTCACTAGCGGGGTAACCGGTTAATTTTTCACACCCATCTGAGATGAATTCCATTGTCCAATCTGGATCATTTTTACAGCGGTAAGCTATTCCCGGCAAGTGGTCAAAGAGCGTTGTTTTGCTCCTCTCACTCTCCTTTAAAGCGAGCTCAATATTTTTGCTTTTTGTGATGTCTTGGACTATACAGACATACTTATAGGGGGCCAGATCGAATTTAGAAGCTATTAAATTAACCCAAACAATTGAACCATCAGGTCTGACGTAACGTTTTTCAAGAGCATAGCTTTTGATTTTACCCTTTTGGAGCTGCTTAAACTTAGCCAACTCCCCCTCTAAATCAGCGGGGTGGGTAAACTGTGGCCAGTCCAAGCTCAAAATAGTTTCTCGATCACGCCCGACAATTTTTTCATACATCGGATTTATGTAGTCGTAGCGCTCTCTCACGTTTCTGCCGAGGTTCAAATAACTTGAGATAGTGATACCTATGGGAGCACTCTCAAAGGCTGAAGCAAACACCTCTTCAAGTTTTTTGGCTTTTAACAACTGGTCAATTTTTTCTAAAGCAGTGAGATGAAACTCAACTTTTTCTCTTAAGAGTGCCGCATCGACAGGTTTAACCACAAAATCGTGCTGGCTCGCTTTTCCAGGTGGCTCTGAAGCGATAAGTACTACCCTTATTAGGTTACTGTCGAGGACTTCAAGTTTTTTTAAAGCCCGTTTTGAAGTATTCTCAGACTCAATAACGATTACCAAAGGATTAAGTATTTTGGCATGAATCTTTTCTAAAGCCCTGTTTAGGTGGGGATAATACTCAACATCCAACCCCTCCAGTGCGCTGATTAAGCGTTCACGTAGCGCTCTCTGTGCAACAACTGCGACGCGTTGGAAAAGGAATTCTCTCTCCATTAATAGGCCCCTATATCGGTGATTGCCACAAGCAACCTATAATGACTCTCCGTTATCCACGTAACTAGATTATAATATTTAAAATAGGGATTGGTCAACTTTTTCAATAAGGTAACTTTGTCACACTTATAGAATTGAGCTTTAATTTGCACTCTCAGTTAACTAGCGCTCAATATAATGGCAAGCATCTCCTTAATTCCCTATTTTTACCCATTAACAGCTTACAAGGTAAACTTGACGCACGAAGCAAGTGGTAATATATCATTAGGTGTTGATATTTCAATATTTCTCAAAAGGAGTCTACCTTGCAAAATATATTTTTCTATTCTCTGGCAGCCCTCCTACTAATTATTTCGCTAATTAAGGACCGTGAGAAAACTAAGAAATCGCTAAAAAAAGCGTGGAAATCATTTGAGAACATCCTCCCTCAAATGCTCGGCATGATAACCGCTATTGGGATTATCTTGGCAGTGTTAAGCCCCAACGTAATTAGTTCCATTATTGGTGCCTCTTCGGGCTGGTGGGGGGTCGTTACTGCTGCCATAATTGGCTCGGTGACTCTGATTCCCGCCTTTGTCGCTTTCCCCCTAGCCGCCATCCTCCTGCATAACGGTGCCGGCTACATGCAACTCAGTGCCTTTGTCTCGACTCTCACCATGGTGGGGGTAATTACAGTACCTTTGGAGACAAAGTACTTTGGGAAGAAATTCACGCTACTGCGTAACATTTTGGCGTTTGCTCTCGCTTTCCTCGTAGCCTTCGTGATAGGCAAAGTAGTGGGTTAATAAGGAGGTTTTTAAATGACACTAGTCAAAAAATATGCAATGTTTCTCATTTCACTGGCTTTAATAGCTATCATGTTCTTTACATTCCGTGAGACCGGTCTAAAGGCCGTTAACACGGTAGTGACGAGTTCCAAGGAGATGATCTTGATACTACCACCCATTTTTATCCTCTTGGGACTCCTTGATGTATGGGTACCTCGCGAGACAATGGTTAAATTCATGGGAGAGGGCTCAGGACTCAAAGGGGCTCTTCTCGCCTTTGCCTTGGGTAGTGCGGCTGCCGGACCCCTTTATGTAGTCTTTCCGATTGCGGCCGCTTTTATGCGTAAAGATGTGAAATTTTCCAATATCTTAATCCTGATTGGAGCCTGGTCAACAACTAAAGTACCTATGATTCTATTTGAGCTAGGAGCATTAGGTTCTAGATTTGCCCTTACCCGCTTAGCTTTAAACATTCCGGTAATTCTAATCATTACATTGGTGATGCAG
>JBAYSE010000142.1:0-4013 GCA_041676265.1 Sphaerochaetaceae bacterium | reverse complement strand
TTATCCAATCTACTACTGCTGGGGAAACAGTGTACTGTGTTTTCATTTTAAAATTCGTTCCTCTTGCCCATTAAAAGCGATTCCATCTTCGTCTTAAAATCTAAGTATAGGATAGTGGCGTGACAATGTTTTTGCAATCTCTTTATCAACCCTTTCTAAATTGACCGGCTACCTTGACCCTTTTTTAAAAACATTCTAACAATAGCTGTTAGACTTAATTTTTAGAGGTACTATGCTAGATTTTCAGACACTCTCCCCTTCAGATAGATCCTATTTCCCCACTTTTACCCGTTACTTAGCTTATAACTACTACTACTCATTTGCCCGCATATGGGGAGATGCCATTGGACTAAAGGTCGCTAAAAGTGATGTAGCTCTCTATATGCAGCTTAGAGGTGAAAACCGCTTTTTTCTCCCCCTAACCGACAATCTCCCCTTGGCCATAGAGGAGTTAGAAGAGTATTGCTACACCCTAGGAAAACCTCTGGTTTTAGAAGGAGTCCCCTCTGAAGAGGCCCATGAACTCAAAGCACTGGGGTATTCTCTGGAGCGGGTGCGTAACTTTGATGATTACCTTTATAAGAGTGAAAACCTTATTAAGCTAAGCGGACGCAAACTGCAAGCTAAACGTAACCACATCTCAAAGTTTGAGCGCCACTACACCTATACCCTCCATCCCATGGATAAACCCGAGACGCGGCAGGAGTGTTATCAAATGGCCTCAACTACGTGGTTAGCCAACCAAGGCGATGTAAATACGGCGATGAAAGAGGAGCTCACAGCCCTACACCAGGCTTTTGATGCTTGGGATGAATTGGGATTACTGGGCATGGTTATCTGCATTGACCATCATCTCAGTGCTTTTACGGTGGGAGAGATAATTGATGAAGAGATGGCCATTATCCACTTTGAGAAAGGCGATACGACTTTTAGCGGAATTTACAGCGTGATTAATCAACTTTTTTGTGCACAGTACCTCTCTGATATCCACTATGTGAACCGCCAGGAAGATTCCGGTGTGCCGGGCTTGAGGAAAGCAAAACTCTCTTGGCGACCCGCTTTAATGGTAGAGAAGTATAGGGTTTATCACAAATGATTAGATATTCAACAGCTACTGAAGACGACTATGACGCTTTGAAAACTCTGTGGAAAGAGGTCTTTAAGGAAGAGGAAGTTTTCTTGAATACTTTCTTCGCTTCTCGACTGGCTTTCAACCACATATTCACCGCCCGCCAAGACTCTCAGATAATTGCAGCCCTCCATGCCCTCCCTGCCCATTACCATCAAGAGGGACGCCTCTACCCCTGCTCTTATGTGGTGGGAGCAGCGACCTATGAGAATTACAGGAACCGAGGGGTTATGGGGAGGCTGTTAGAGAATGTAAAAGGCAGCTCCTCGCACCCGGTTACCCTTTTTCCTGCGGCGCATTCCTACTATGAAAAGCAAGCTTTTAAGACCACTAGCTCTCTTTTTAATTACCCTTTAAGAGAAAATAGTTTTAAGCCCAGAGAGGCTCTTGAGATAGACACCGAGCACCTCAATTTTATTTACAGGGGGGCGACACAAAAAGAGGGTGCTTTAGAGCGTGACAAATGCGCATGGCATTTTCTAACTTCAGGTTACCAAACCCTCTTAATTGAGGGCGCTTATGCCTTTATTTTAGGTGAGACGGCCGTTGAGGCCATGGCCCTCGATCAGGAGGCCGCTAAAGCTCTTTTAGCCCTCCTGACACTGAAGGGCATTAAATCTGTCCAAATTAGCCCCTCATCTCCGTTCTTTCCCCTCTATGAAGGACTAAAAGGGAAAGAGATACCTATGGGGATGAGTTCCAGCAGCTCCATGATGGGTGTTTATATCGCAGAGCAGTATTGAATTCTCCCCCCTAAATGCATATTCTACACTCATGAAAAGAGAAGTTTCACGCCATGTACTACATGACGCTACGGTAGTCAAGATTCGCTCCTTGAATCCTAGAGACGCCACAAAAGCAGTCGCCTACATAGCTGAGATGTACGCCTCTAGCCCTTATATGAGTGCTTACAGCGATGAATGGACAACCAGTGAGCGGGAAGAGGTCCTGTTTATTAAGAACGCCGAAGAGAGTTCATCCAGATTACTCTTAGGAGCGTTTGTTAAAGGAGAGTTGGTAGCTCTTGGCGATTTTAGTGAAATATCGAGAAGAGAGCGTCTCAAGCACCGCGCCATTACAAGCCTCTCTGTGGCCCCTTCCTTCCAAGGCAGAGGCCTAGGCACCCTCATGATGTCTGTCTTAATAGAACAAGCCCCTTCAGCAGGTTACGAACAGTTGGAATTAGAAGTCGTGGAACACAATAAGAGGGCTATCCATCTCTACGAGAAACTGGGTTTCCAACACTATGGAAAACTTGAGAGAGGGATGAAAAATAGAGACGGCAGCTACTGGTCTCTACTGTTGATGAGGCGCCCCTTAGGCCTCCTCTAAACTACCCTCTTACATTTTGGATCCTTTGCCACCTTCTATTTCCCTTTGTCCCACTTTTCCTTATTTTAGAGGTATTCAAGGGGGAGTGAGATGGGAAAAAGACTTCTTAGAATCTCTGTTCTACTGTTGGTGGTCTTACTAATAGTGGCATGTACCGGCTCTCTTATTGCTGATTTATACCTCTCGGATGTTTATGAGTTAACTTCTGATACTGATTTAGTCTATTTAACCAGTGCCACTATAGAGATAGAGAGTTACAGTGATGAAGAGGATGAAGAGCTCTATTCTAAGATTAGCGAGTGGTTTAGAGGAGCTTCTAACTTCCGCTATGAGGTGAGAGATTTCTCTACTTTTCTTCTTGTGGATATCAAGGTCCCCATAATTAATGTTGAAAATGAAAACTTCGATTCCAGCCGGGATTTAATTACCCTCTTTATAGAGAGTGATTATATGGGTACAGCTTTTTTGGGCTTTCGCTTCAGTGAAGAAGTTTTTAATACTATGAACGATTACTTATTGAGCCATTACCTAGTTCCCCTCTCTACTAAGGAGTGGCGCTTTACAGTTAATCTCTACAATGACACTAGCGCAATGCGTACCCTCAGACTCGAAGGGGTCTACGCCGATGGCAAGCCGCTACTCTATCCCACTGTACACACTCTAGAGCCTTACGACAGTGTCGCTATAACTTTCCCCGATATCTTGAGAGATTATGCCCTGGAAGGGGAAGATGGCTATTTTGCCGCGGTTTATTAAGAGTGTAAGAAGAGAGCAAGCGTTAAACACAACAGGGGATCAATAAGTACACTTTTGGGCTTCATCAACGAAAGCCAGTATTAACTCTGGGTCGGCATCAAAGAAGTGATCCGAAGGCGCAATAATGTATCCCCCGCCTTCTCCGGCGGCTTCAAAGCATTCTCTCACCTTTCTACGAGTCTCTTCAGGTGAACAATTGATGAAATAATTTCCTTGGTCAAACCCTCCAATCATACAAACCCGCTCCCCAATTCTTCTTTTAGCTTCAGCCAAATTAGTGTCACCGCCTAATTCTGGCGGGGTAAACGTTTCCATAGCAACAGGCCTCATATCGGCTATCATTTCCAAAATAGGCATCATACCGCCACACGTGTGGTATGAAACCCTTATACCACCAATGTCTTGGGCTGCTCTAATAATTGGCTCATCGTAAGGTGCTACAAATTCTTCAAATATTTTAGGGCTTATGATAGTGGTAGAAGCATCTCCGCCTCCCAATTCGGTGATATCGTATTTTGATCCTTTCAAAGATTTAGCGTAGTGCAGTTTGCGTGCTTGAATTATTTTAAGAGCTTCATGGACCCATTCAGGATCGTCATAAGTGTCCATAATGGCCTGTTCGGTTCCTCTCATACAACAAAAATCTTGCCAGCAACCAGGTTGCCCATACAAATCGTTGGGAATGATAAATCCTCGCATAATCCCCCAGTCACCAATCTCTTGGACTTGTCGATTTACCGAATCAACATCACAGATTGGATATGGTTGAAATTCCCCCAAAAGTTCAATATCTTGC
>JBAYSE010000141.1:0-4026 GCA_041676265.1 Sphaerochaetaceae bacterium | reverse complement strand
CTCTTCGTATTCCCGCGAAATAGCCCCACAAATTACCGCTTTAACCTCTAAAGACTCCAGTAATTCTATTTTTTGCCGAATTGATTCAGAAGTAAACTCTTGCGTGGCTACAACCCTTAAGGGGTCAAGTTCAACAATGAGTAGTTGTTTGGCCACATCAAAGAGGGGAGCTATTCGGCCGTTCCATACGGTTATCGCTGTCTTCATACCTAATATTAAGCAGTAAGCATGCCAAGATTTTATGGTTTTCCAATTACTTACAAGTAAAGTAATAAGAATTCTAGCAGAATTTGCAATGTCGCATTATCGCGACTTTAGCAAATCCGCTCCCATTTTGTTGTCGCAATTCTACAACAACTCTAGGCTAATCTGCAACCTCTCCATTTTCCTGTAAAGCGTTGATCGGTGGACACCTAACTCTTTAGCAGCCTCAGCAATTTTCTTATCGTTGCGTAGCAGTGCCCGAATAATATAATCCTTTTCAGTTAATGCCTTAGCCTCTTTCATGGCACTTATCGGCGCTAAAGAGGTGTGTTGTAACTGCTTTGGCGGGGCTGCATGGGCAATCTCTTGGGGGATATCGCCGATGGTGATCTCATCAGATTGACACAGAACTACCGCCCTCTCGATACTATTCTCCAACTCTCTAATATTTCCCGGCCAAGGATAGGCGTAGAACTGGGCATACACCGCTGGGGAGAACCCCTTTATATTCTTGTTGTTTAAGATGTTGAAGCGACTTAAAAATTGAGTTGCCAAAAGGGGAATATCCTCTATTCTCTCCCTTAAAGGGGGAATTGTAAGGGCAATAATATTGATACGGTAGTAGAGGTCTTTTCTGAACTTCCCCTGTTTCACCAAGGCTTGTAAATCGCGGTTGGTGGCGCAAATTATCCTGGCATCACTCTTTTCACTCTTTTGGCTCCCCAGGGGTTCGTATTGTTTCTCTTGCAGAACACGTAAAAGTTTGACTTGCATCGCGCTCGAGATATCACCAATCTCATCTAGAAAAAGTGTGCCACCCTTGGCTAAAGCAAAACGGCCCGGTTTATCTTGATCTGCCCCGGTAAAAGCCCCCTTACGGTATCCAAATAGTTCCGATTCGAGGAGAGTGTCGGGGAGAGCCCCACAGTTCACCGCGACGAAGGGGCCTTGTTTTTGATTACTGCACGCATGGATGGTTCTCGCTAAGACCTCTTTGCCCGTACCGGACTCCCCTAGGATTAAAACTGTCGACGAGCTGGGAGCGACTGCCGGTATCGTGGCGAGGATACTCCGCATAGCTTCGCTGTTACTCTCCATCTCTCCAAACCGGTCTCTGGCTCGTAGCTTTTTAAGTTGTTCAATTTCCCTTAAATCGCGGAAAGTCTCTGCCCCCCCAATGACCGCTCCTGAAGAATCTTTAAGGAGAGCTGAGGAGACACTGACCGGGACCCGCTTCCCTTCCAGGTCGACAATATAACCATTACGGTTAATGACCGGTTTACCACTTTTAAAGGTCTGTGCTAAAGGGCAATTGGCTTCGCACATGTTAGATTTAAAGACTTCACTACAGAGAAGGCCTAAAGCATCTTCACGCGAAATACCGGTAATCTGTTCGGCTGCCTTATTGAATGAGGTAATTCTATAAGATGTATCGACAGTGAACACACCATCGCTAATACTTTCGAGAATAACATCTGTGGTTACTTTATCAGTTTTTTCAGCCATACTTATAAGATAACGGAGAAGCTTACGGAGTCAATAGCAATGCCCCTCAGACAAAATACTTAGGGTAAGCTTCAACTAAAATTTTCTGGTCACACATCACCCGGTCGAGGTGTTGCTTCAAATGGACCTTAGCACTGCGACAATCCCCTTTTTTGATAGCATCCAAGATATTTTCGTGGTCACACAATAGTTCTTCTAAGTTAAACATCTTAAGACGGAGCATCCGCTCCCTAATGAAATGGGGAAGGTAGAAACTGGTAGCATCATAGACGGTATCTTTACCGCACCCCTCATAGAGCAAGCGATGAAACTCACTATCTTCTTGAAAAAATTTAATTAGCTCGTCGTTCTCGGCTTGTTGTCGTTGTACTTGGATACTCTTCTCCAGTTTGCTAATCTCCTCATCACCACAATTTTGGCAAGCTAACTCCAAAATCGCCAATTCAACGGTTTCGCGTAAAAATCTCCCCTGCTCAACGAGGCGGGCATCCATCAGGGCAACACGGGTGCCTCGCTGGGGGTAGATTTCTATCAGCCTTTCACGACAAAGGTCTAGGAGAGCTTCACGCACAGGAGTGCGGCTTAACCCTAGACTGGCGGCAATCTCTTTTTCAGAAATAGGTTCACCGGGGAACATATCAAGCAAAAGGATGTTTCTCTGAAGAGTTCTATAAGCAAACTGGCGGGCAGACTCCTCCCCCCTTTTTTCTGAATAGATGGTAAAAGGCATATCCCTAACTCTCCTCTGGCTCTAGGCTAGAACCGTTTGATATTACCGATATACTACCATATTTGTCCAAAAAAGGACAATAGGGATATATATTTATCGATAAGAAACTACCGTTTAACTCTCTGTCAGGGGATTTAACTCGCCCCTCCACTGGTTAAAAGCGGAGATTTGATCTAACGGTTTACGCACCTGTGGGGCTCTCTCTTGTGCTTTGTGCTTGTCACTTAAATCTGAACTGTCGCCCGGGTAGCCTAAAATAATGAGGGTTAAAAGAAGCGCCTCTTCAGCCATCCCCAAAGCTGCTTTAGCCTTGGTAGAACTAAAACCGGCTATGGGATGGACGTAGAGCCCCTCTTCAACGCCCTGTAGCTGGTAGTTCATCGCTGCCATCCCTAATTCGAACAGGGCATACTCCCGCTCTTTTAACCTTAAAGACCAAGCAGGATCGGTTATAAAAGCGGTAATTGCCGGTGCTTTGAGGGCCCAGTAGTTGCCCCCTGAGAGGCTCTCTTTCAACCTACTCAAATAAGGCTCGTCAACGACGGTAATAATTCTCCAAGGTTGGTTGTTACCACTGGAGGGAGCCAGATGGGCAGCGTCCACTAAGTGTAGCAACACCTCGCGGGGAATTGGTTTTTCACTAAGGGCACGATACGCGCGTCTGTTTTCAATTGCTTTTATTAAACTCATGGTTCACATAATTTACCTGTTTAATACTTAAAGGTAAAGCTGTGCCCTAGAGAGACTCTACCATCCGCATGGCAATCTCTGACCATTCCCATAAGATTTGGGGTCGGTAACGGACGGTCGAAATATCTTTCATGATGAACTCTATGTGACTACTGCCCTCGCCGGCGTCTAAGGCCGCCTGCAGATTCTGTTGCGCTCGCTCTACACTCCAACCATCTTCGGCAAAGATAGCGGGGTTCGGTTTGATACTAGCCACATAATCACCCGCCAGCTCGCCCAAGATTTTCGGATAATCATTCCAAGGGCTCACCGAGACTTTTCGCAAGTTGGGGATTCTTCTCAACAGGTGAACCTTGTTCTGCAGAGGCTCACAACATCCATAGTAAGTTAAACCCCAGCGCTTTAGCCAACGCAAGTCGTGGCGCATAGCAAATTCCCAATGCATGTCAGGGCTCACATCCGAGAAGATTTGAGCATTGGAACATCCCCACATGTTGGAGGGGAGAACATAATCAGGATTGAAAGGCTCACCGGGTAATTCTGAGGTATGGCCGTACCCCCCTGAGCCTATTCTGACGTTTTTACAGTCGAGGCAGAGGAGGTTCTGTTCAACAAATTGATCAAGCTCGACCATCCAAGCATCCACCATGCGCTCTACGGCGGCATTGACCATCTCGGGGTCGTCTATTAAAGCAATCATCGCTTCCTGGACCCCTGTCCACCGGATTAGGTAATCCCAGGGGGTGAACCAGATGTGGGTTTGCCCCTCAATTTGCACCTCAATTATATCTTTAAAAAGGTCTTGCATTGTGGCAAAGGCCACTTCCGTGGCTTGCGCATGGTGTACTATTTTAGGCATCTGGATTTTTTCGACATCTTCAATGGTGGCTACTTGG
>JBAYSE010000140.1:0-4037 GCA_041676265.1 Sphaerochaetaceae bacterium | reverse complement strand
GGGGTTGTCACGGTTGCCCCTTTAGAGGACGGAGCAGGCTTGGGAGCGGCGATCATCGGAGCTTTGGCGACCCAAGAGCTCTCCCTCGATAATTTGCCCAATATAGTGCAAAAAATAATAGGTTCGTAGGAGGCTTGTATGCGCAGGGTAGGTATTTATTACGCATTTTGGACCAATGAGTGGGATGTCGATTTTACCCCCTTCTTTAAAAAAGCGGCTAAACTCGGTTTTGACCAATTGGAGCTCAATGGGGGAACTTTGGTAAAGGCAAGTAGACAAACACAATTGGACTTAAAAAAGAGGGCGGAAGATGAGAACTTAGTCCTCTCCTACGGTATTGGCTTACCGAAAGAGCTCGATGTCTCCTCAACCGACGAGAGCGTCCGCCTAAAAGGGCTCACTTTTATGAAGAGGGTCATCGATACCGTTGCTAATATGGGGGGCGGGATGATTGGCGGTACCAACTATAGTTATTGGCCGGCAACGCTACCGGCATCCGCCACGTCAAAACAACCCTACTGGGACCAGAGTGTCAAGAGTATGCGGGAGTTGGCCCCTTATGCCGAAGAGCGGGGGGTAGTGCTCAACGTAGAGGTTTTAAACCGCTTTGAACAGTTTTTGATTAACGACTCCCATGAGGCTCTGAAGTACATGGCAGATGTTAACCATAGAGCTTGCCGTGTGTTGCTCGACACTTTTCATATGAATATTGAGGAGGACTCCTTTGGGGATGCAATTAAGCGAGTTGGTCCCTACTTGGCGGCACTCCATATCGGTGAAGCTAACCGTAAACTCCCCGGAATGGGGCGTATGCCTTGGCAAGAGATTAAAACTGCGCTCGATGCGATTAACTTTACTGGTCCTCTGGTAATGGAGCCCTTTGTAATGCAGGGAGGGCAAGTTGGGCGCGATATTGCCGTATGGCGCGATATCATAGAAAACCCCGATTTGGACGCATTGGCCGAGGAGTCGGCAAAATTCGTCAAGGCCAATCTCTGTGGTACAATAGGCGGGTAATGATAAGGAGAAACCATGTCAGTAAGTGATATAAGGCAGCGCAGTCAGCTTAGGCGCGAGGAAGAAATTGAGCGTCTTGAGAGGTCTTTAACTAAACTAAGGGAAAAACATGAAGAGTTGAAACAGGCCCTCTTTGACACCGGTAAGCGCCTGCAAGGGAGTCCCGATTCATCCCTGCTGGTGAGAGAGACTGAGCACCTCAAACAGACTATCTCAGATACGGTGGTCGACATTCGTGCTTTAGATGCCCGTCTGCATAGACTGAAGAACAGGGCTAAGAGGTCTTCCCGTAATGGCTAACGGGGAATTTTTCAAACTTAGCACCTATTTCAATGATTTAGGTCTTTCATGGCCCATAGTTTTTGTCGAAAAACGAATTCCACGCTACTACGAAGGTTTCCAGTGGAAGCACTTTGTGGAGGGCTCTCACTGCAGTGTGCATGCTTTTAGATTACCATTTTGGGAGGTGTGGTTCCTCGATGATAATGGTAGGAAGCGCTACTACATAATGTGTTGCGAAGAGCCCCCTTTTCCCTACCATGAAATTCTTGAGGCGCCACTGCCTTCTTACCTGCACCCCTTTAAAGAGGTGGTTAAGCGGTGTTGGTACGTGAGAGAGGAGCGGCAAATGTTATGTTGGGGGATTAAAAAGAACCTTTTGAATCTCTAGGCTACTTGCTGCGCACAATTGTCTCGGTTACTATGGAATTATGAAAGCACGTTTAATTGGAATTACAGGTGGTTCGGGTTCCGGCAAGTCGACAATTGTCCGTAAAATTAGTGAAGTAGTGAGCGATTTTGTCTTTATTCCCCAAGACAGTTACTACCATTCTGCTGAGTATGTCAGTAATGAGAATATTACCGCCTACAACTTTGACCATCCTGATGCTTTTGATACCGATCTGCTCTACGAGCACCTGCGTTGTTTGAAAGAGGGGCACTCGATAGAGATGCCCCAATACGACTTTGTCCATCACCGGCGTCGCGAAGAGTTTGTAAAGGTCTCTCCACGGCCACTGGTTATAATTGAGGGGTTAATGATCCTCTACGATAAGAAAATTAGGGACCTACTAGATTTAAAACTCTATGTGGACACCCCTGACGATATTCGATTCATCCGACGCCTTCAGCGCGATACCAGTGAGCGCGGCAGAACAGTTGAATCGGTAGTACGGCAATATTTACAGGTAGTGCGCCCCGGCCATTTCAATTTTATTGAGCCTACGAAGGAGTATGCCGATCTAATTATCCCCGAAGGGGGGTATAACGAGAATGCGCTACGGGTGTTGATTACATTTGTCAAAGATATTGTGGGGGTCAACTCTTTCGTTTCCGGAAAATAGTGTAAGGCTCTTTAACGGCTTTACAGGAAAACTCTTCAGGAATAGGATCGGGGCCACCTAGAAAAAGGTGTCGATGGCACCTGCTTATCCGTGCTAACCCCATAAAGGTCCCTTTGAAGACCCCAAAGCGACGTACGGCTTGCACCATATAAGCGGAGCAGGAGGGGGTGTAGATGCATGAAGGGGGAAAAAGGGGAGAGATTACTACGCGATAGAGGTGGGTAGGTATTAGGGCGATCTCCCTGAGAACTCTCAATACTCCTGTTTTAAACTTGCTCATCACCCCAATTTAAGCAAATGTTAAAAAAATAGCAATAAAAGTGCCTCTATCCCTTTGACGAAAGTTTTCCTTTTTGCTATATTTCGCGAGGTGTGCAAAAAATTTAATGTAAGGAGGATAAAGATATGGCAGCTGGAATTTCAAAAAACTCTCGTCGGGTAGGTCAAAATGATAAGAGCCTAATGAGTCGTTGGGGTGGAGTCATCAAGATGAAATCCGTATTTGAAAATGGGAAGCTTAAGCACGTTGCCTACTGCGAAAAGAGTGGCAATACTGCACGTAAACCCAAAGACCTCATGTAAAGAAGGTCTATTTATATAGAAAAAGCCGGTGTTTTAGACACGGGCTTTTTTTATTGCCTAAAAATTTCATCATTGAGAAACTAACAAAAGATGGTATAATTAATGGTCTCACAGAGTGAGGATTACCTTTGAGAGGAGGAGGTGTCCTAAAATTTAATTCAAAAGAGCCCTAATTTGACAAAATTGGGGTTTTGGACAAGAATTTAATGTATCCAGATATAATACCATGTGTTATATTGTTGGTGTATAATGACTCAAAAGAATGTCCATGAGGAGGATCACGTGAAACGTCTTTTAAGAAGTTTTATTCCGGCGTTGTTGGTTGCCTTTCTAGCTTTGGCTTTTATCGGATGTCGAACAACTCCGAAAGTTGAAGCAATTGAACCAATTACGCCAGTGGTTAAACCTGCTCCTGTGGAAGAGCCTGCCCCCGTGGTGGCAGAGGTCGTCCCAGAAGTAGTGGTTGAGGAGCCTGTGGCCGAAGAAGTTCCTGTCTTTGTTGACGTGGTTGACCACAAACCCCCTACAATGTTTGCCCCCGTTGTGAAATCGGACGATGGCTACAGAGAATTCGATTTGTATATTGCCCATACAAACGACATCTTGGGTAGTTTTGAAGATGGCATAGGATTTGCTCGCTTGGCTACCGGTGTCGAGTTTGGTCGCTCATTAACTAATAAGACCTTACTCTTAGATGCCGGTAACATTGCCAGTGGAACCGACTTTGCTGAAAAACTGATGGGTGAACCTGCCGGTGTCTTGCTTGACTTACTAGGCTACGATGCAGTAGCTCCCGGTCCGGCCGATTTTTCCTATGGTGCCGACTATCTAATTGAGGCAAGTCGCTTAGCAGAAGAACTCTCTGATATAAGGGTGTTGAGTGCTAACGTCCTCGATAAGAGTGGTGAGTGGATTTTCCAACCCTACCAGCTCTACGATTACAACGGCTTTGTTGTAGCTGTTGCCGGTGTTACTGCGCCACCTAAGTATCTCCAAGGACTCTCATTCTTAAGTGATGAGGTTGTTGAGAGTGCCCAGTACGCAGTTGACCTGGTGAGACAAGAGGCCGACTTTGTTGTCCTTTTAGGCAACATT
>JBAYSE010000139.1:0-4112 GCA_041676265.1 Sphaerochaetaceae bacterium | reverse complement strand
ATTTGCTCTACGTAAGCTAACTTAGTTTCCCTATCATAATATTGTGGACTCGCCATGTATAACACCTCCTGATGGCTTAGTATTGTCCATCTTCTCAATGTCCGCTAGTAGGGTACCACATCACTCTTGTAAAACATTTTCCACGAACCACTTTAGACAATTTCCGGCAGTTTGGACTGAGCCACATAACTGAAAATATCCTTGGATGGGATGGGCCCAAGTGAAAGTCCTCATAGTTTCATCATCAAGTGGTTCTTCTGCAGTGGTCGATGTCCATCCTGAAGATCCCAAATAACTGTAAGTGGCTCCCGGACTAACTGAACCGGCTCCAATAGTAGCACAGCCACCATCACCGGCCCCTGCGACAACCGGAGTGCCTACAAGTAGCCCCGTTTCACCGGCAGCTTGGCTATGCACTTTGCCGACAATGTCTGTTGAGCGGTAAATATGGGGCAATATATTTTTAGAGATTCCCGCTGCATCCAAGATCTCTTCACACCAATTTAAAGCCTTTAGATCGAGGGCATTAGTTCCTGAAGCGTCATTTTGCTCGGTGATAAATTCACCTGTAAGTTTAGCAATGATGTATTCTTTGGCTTGCAGCATAAAACTTGTGCGCTTAAAAATTTCCGGATGGTTATTTTTAATCCACATAAGTTTCTCAATAGAGTAGGTGGGAGAAGGGCGGTGTCCGGTAATTTGATATATTTTTGGGGCACCGACTGCTTCAATTAAAAAATCAGTTTCAGCTTGCGAGCGCTGATCGCAATAGATTAAAGAGTTATGCAGAGCATCTCCCTTTTTATTGACGCAGAGACAACCCTGCATTTGCCCTGATAATACAACTGCGGCTATCTCTCTGGGGTTAATATCTGACAGGATCTTCCTAGTTGAAGCACAGATGGCTTGCCACCACTCTTCAGGGTTCTGTTCGGCCCGTAAAACTCCATGGTAATGGGTGTCGTAGTGGTGAACATTTGATTTAACAAATTTACCTTGTTGATCAAACAGGGTTGCTTTGTTTCCAGAAGTTCCTAGGTCGTGTGCTAGAATATAGTTACCCATGTTTTCCTTCCTTTAATTTATACCTTCTTGGGAGTTGTTTCTCGATCTATAAAAGTTGTTTCCAGAGTTATAAGGATTGGTTTTGAGTGTAGCACTGATGAATTTCGAGTTAATCTATCGATAAGGGTGTTTGCCGCTATTTCACCAATCTGGACTGTTGGTTGGGATATTACCGATATTTTGTGTTCACACAACTGAGTCCAGAAAGGATTGTCCCAGAGGACTAAACCAATTTCTTCGGGTATTTTTACGCCACTCTCTTGCAGTTCAGGATAAGCTCCTCTGGCTAATAACTCTGTTGAGACGAAGATACAATCCGCATTGCCGCTTGACAGGATTTCTCTGATTCCACTGCGCCCGCCTTCTATCGATAATTCTGTTTGATAGACTAGCCTTTCGTCAAAAGGCATTCCAAATTCTTCTAAAGCCCTTTGGTAACCATTTAACCGTTGGACAATAGTGGGGATGTTAAAAGAAGCTGCTAGAAAAGCGATATTACGGTACCCTTTCTCAATCAAAGTTTTGGTTATGTTGTAGGCTCCATTTTCATTGTCGACTCTTACATAGTCACAATTGAGATTTTCGTAGTAACGGTCAATACAGCAAACAGGTACGTTACTTTCATTAATCGACTTTATTAGATTTAGATTTTTTTCAGTTGGAGATATTATGATACCATCGACTCTTTTTTCTACCAACATTTTTAGCTGTTTTGCTTCTAGTTTTGCGTTATCTTCACTGTTACAGATAATTAGATTGTAATTACGTTGAAGGGCAGCACGCTCAACCCCAAAGGAAATACTGTTGTAGAAATCCATTAACAGGCTTGTATGGATTAAACCAATGGTATGCGTCCTAGCTGTGCGCAACTGCATCCCCAGCATATTGCGAATGTAATTTACCTTTCCAATTTCTTCCAGTACTTTACGACGAGTTTCTTCTTTAACTAGCTCGGGATTGTTCAATACACGTGAAACTGTAGCGATTGAAACTCCCGATTTTTTGGCAATTTCTTTGATGTTTACTGGTTTATCATCATTTCGCATTGTACAGCTCTCCCATTTAATTGAATGATACAACGGTTTTACTGAAATGTAAACCTTTTCAAAAAAAAGCTTGACAACTCAACAATCGGGGTTATAATCATAAATGTAAACCGTTACATAAGCGGTTTTATATATTAAATTAAATGTAACGGTTTACATTTAAGGAGGCTATTGTGCGTGTTATTAAAGTAGAAAGGCTGGAATCAGAAAATTTTAAAAAGTTTGGCAAATTAATTGCTGTGGAAGAGGGTAAAAAGCTAGTTGATAATGAAATTGTGACTCACTGGCATGAATTAGCTGATTTGAATTCTCTTGGTGAAAATCCGGTTGTCGCTTTTGTAAACTGTAAGCGTCGGTCGTTCGTCCTCTCTGAATTAGAAAGACATTTAGAAACTTCTGAAATATTTTTCCCTATTGAAGGGCAAGCAATTATGGTTTTTGCAGGGTCATTGGCAGACGGATCTGTGGACTTAGATTCTCTTAGTGCTTTTGTGATATCAGAAGGCAAGCCATTTATTAGTAATGTTGGCGTGTGGCATTGGGTCCCCTATCCGGTGGGAGAATCTTGGAAGAGTTTTTTACTAGTTAGTAAGGGTCTGGTTGAGTCAGATATAGAAAAAGAAGACTTACCTGAAAAGTTCAGGATTGAGTTGTAAAAGGAGGAAGAGAAATGAGGAAAAGAGTAATTGTATTAGTAGTTTTGATTGTGTTTATTTTAACATCGGCTACTTCTGTATTTGCTAAGGGGGCAAAGGAAGAAGCCAAACCGGTAGTAGCTTTTTCAATCATGGATTACAGCATCGATTTTCTGGTTGAACTGTTAGCTTCTGCGAGGAAGACGGCGAGTGAATTAGGCATTGACCTGCGCGATTACAATTCACAATTTGATACTGTTAAGCAAGTCAACAACATTGAGGACGCAGTAGCCCAAAAAGTTGATTGTATTTTAGTCCACCCAGTGGAATCGAGCGCAGTAGTACCCGGAGTGTTGGCTGCCAATGACGCTAATATCCCGATAGTTGCAGTTGACATCCAACCTACCAGCGGTGACTTAGTTTGTTTTGTCGCTTCGGACAATGAGAATATGGGAAGGCTAGCTGCTCAGGAGGTTGTTAGCAAACTCAAAGCTCGCTACGGCACTGAAAAGGGGACAATTGTCATATTCGGTAACGATATGATTAGTTCTATGCGACTACGGAAAGTTGGAGCTCGGGATATATTTAGTAAATATCCTGGCATAGAGATTGTTGATACTTTCGATTTTGCAACCAAACTACCCGAGGCTATGGAGATAACTGAAAACGTGCTCCAAAAACACAAGAAAGGGACTTTGGATTTTATTCTTGCCCTTAACGATGTTCAAACTCTAGGAGCTGATTCGGTCGTAATGAGTCAGGGTAGAACAGAAGTCTTAATTATGGGAGTCGATAAAGACGTCGATATTCTAAACGCAATTGGAGACTCCAAAAGTTCTGTAATTGGTACAATTGTCCAGTCTCCGGCTGACATGGGTAGAATAGCGGTGGAGCAATGCTTGAAGGCAATTAACAAAGAAAAAATTGAGAAATTTTTCTTTGAGGTGCCGGCCTATGCAGTCACCGATTTGAACGTAGATGAATACCTTGCCACTACACTTAAACTGAACAAAGAACTTGATCCGTATAGAGTGAAATAATTAGCAGTGCGTTATTTGCTGGAATGGTTAATAACTGTTCCAGCAATCTATTAAAATTCGGAGGATTCATTGATGGCCACCATTCTCGAGATGAAAAATATTTGTAAAAGCTTTTTTACCAATAAAGTATTGGACAATGTACATTTCGATTTACGCCGGGGAGAAATCCACACACTCATCGGAGAAAATGGTGCCGGTAAATCCACCCTTATGAAAATTTTGGCCGGTGTTTATTCAAAAGATGCGGGAATAATTGAGCTAAATGGAAAAGCAGTTGAGATAACAAACCCCCATAGGGCTAGGCAGCTGGGGATATCTATGATTTT
>JBAYSE010000138.1:0-4327 GCA_041676265.1 Sphaerochaetaceae bacterium | reverse complement strand
CGAAGACTGAAAATGCCGTTTTGATACATTACATTTTCTGAAATAGTAAAGGTTACCCCTTCAATGGGTCAAAATTCTAATCTGTGAGCCATTAAAATTTTAAATTCTTTATTGGAACTATCACCTTTCAACTTATGAAAATTGGTTTGAAAATTGGTTTCAAAAACCAAGTTGACCCAATCATAAAAAAAATTTATCGCTGAAAGTTATGAAACGTAGATATTCTTGGTAATCGTCATGGTCGGTGAATGTAAAGTTGCCTGAATGTCCATTCCCGCACCGCAATTTATCACGAGCTAAGGAAAGGTGCCAATTGTTGCCGTCAACGCTAAATACAGCTCTTTTGGGGACTTGAAAATTGGCATCGTAAGTCTTGGCCACCCAGTTTGCAAGGAACGGAAGGTTGTAAGTCGTCGATTCTATTACAAACCTACTGCCCCACCATCGGAGAACGTTTAGCATAGCCAAAATTCCAATCCAATTCCGTGTTGAACTCTTGTCTATTGATATGCATGTACGTCTCCCTGAAAATATCAAAATAGAAACTTAGCTTACAGCCTTATAAAATTATTGCAAATTTTTTGGTAATTTTGATTCATTAATTTCAGAAAGAATAAGCTCAACCTACGCGCCACTCCAAGGTTTTTTTCCATATCCTGCTACTAAGCCCAATGCTTCCGTTTTTCATAAATTGGGGAATAAGGAGGGAAGATGTAGGAGAACTAAAACTAAAAAGAGGCGTAATTGTTACCATCACGTGGATGGTAACAATTGTAATTACTCAAAAATCACAGTTGCTTATAGACTGTAAGTTGCCCCTATAGTTAACTGGAAGTCAAACTGGCTAGGACTGTCTTTTATGTTACCAGGATTTACTATATGAATTAAGTCTGCTTGCCCAAAAACACTTAATCCCTTAATAATTTTGTAACTACCGTTTAGTCCAACCACTAAAGTGTTTTCAACACTATTTCGTGAATCAGCATCTTTATCCCGGTTATTTCCCATATTCGAGTGGTCGGTAGTGGGGGTGGTCTCTAATGAAGTTCCGTTTGTTAAGTCTTCCTGAGACCAAAGAGACCACTTATCCTTTACGCCATGAATCATGTAAAAGACATTTAATGTAGCGTTCCACTTCTTATAATCACTATAACCAATTTGTCCGTTGAAAACTATTGCGTCGCCCCCATATTTGTAGCCAAGAAAATCTTCATTGTAGTAAATTCCTGAAGTCATATATTCCCTTACTGCTACAACATAATTAATTCCGTATTCTCCCTGCGATTGTACACGATCTTCTTTATCTCTTAAATAGAGATACGGATCGGTCATAGCCCATTCAAACGAGCCAAATATAAAGCCGTTCAACAGTGGATAATTTCCTTGGACTCCAACCATCCACCCCTTTCCATCAGGGAGAGCTCCCTTGTCTCCAAGTGGTGGTTCACCTGGTAAAACAAACTCATCAATCACAATTTGGGTGTAAATGTTAAGGTGTTTAATTGGGGTAACGTCGACTTCGAGGGAGATAATTGAATTGGCATTTGAGCGGATGTAGTAATTGTGGAAAACTGCTGCAGGACTAAGGACTCTTAAATCTAGAGTATTATCTTCAGATTGATACATAATCGTTTCAGTCAACACCAAGTTCATCTTATCTTTTAAGAACCGCCATTCTAATCTGTGACCTAGGAACATATTTAAGCCATTAATGGTATTATCCTGACTTCCAAACATGCTGACATAATCCTCTTCCTCTTTGTAGTACTCTCTTGGATGCGAAAAGAAGCTTGTCAGGAGGGTGTATTTAAAGTTTTTAGTGTAGGTAGTGAATCTTCCTACGTTGTGATAATGGAGGTGGTCGCCTATGACAAAGTTGCCACTTTTTCCTGGTCCCCAAGAGAGTTGCTCTCTCCCTATCTGAACACTCCATCCGTCTCCCCCGAAAGCGCCAAATGCCCGATAGGGAAAACCCAAGTCTAGGAGGTTAAAACCAGGCTTTCCATCGACCGTGGGATGGATAAGAAAAATGTTGGACATGAAGGCTTTTGACCCATACTTGTCAGTTATTAACTTTCCTGCACTATTATCCCCAGATTCTGCATAGGTACTCATGATGGGGATAGAGGTAAATCCGTAAAAATTATTTTTAGGCGAAGTCTCTAAAATTATGTCTAAGAAAGGTTTGCGGTCATTGGTAGAGTAGATCCAATCATCTGGTTGTGTAAAATCATCTGTGTTGGTATGAACATAACCCTCGATTGTCGCATCAAGGCCGAATCTTACAACCTTTGGAGTTGTAGTTAAGGTGTCATAGACGTAATCATATACCTGTTTTCCTTGTTTGCTTAGAGAGCTACGATCCAACCTGTTAAGCATGAGAATCAGTTCGTTGGCACTGTACGGGCCAGTTGTCGAAGGCAGTGCAATTCCTGTACTAATGTAGAGCTGAATTAGTGCCTCATACAGAGGGCTATCTATCGGATATATTTTTTGCTGATTTCCCACTTCCATAGAAAAAAGAGAAAAAGAAAAAAACAAGATCAGAATAATGGCAATAGTAGTCCTTTTCATTTAAGACCCCCCTTTATTTTTAGTTTTGTCCTAGAAGGAGCTTATCATAGGGCAATTATCAATGCTACATAGAAATTAAATATTTATGATATTTAAATTATAGAAGAAATAGTTTTTTAGAAAGGCCGATTTTTGCTATTTGTATAACTAGAAAATTTTCAGTGCATAGGACAAGCCAACCACGATTTGAACATCACTAAAAATTTTACCCGGTTCATTACGGAAATTCCACCTATGTAGATAGTTAATTTGAGAGTGTATCTTTAAAGATTTTAGAAGCTCTTTCTTTACCCCAATCCCACTTTGTAATCGCCATTCAATTACACCGGAAGGAGAGAAGGGAGAGTAGTCGGCCAAAGTATCGAGAGAGGGGTTTTTTCCGTGGGCTAGTAAGCCCCGCTCTCCGTGTAGACTCAATTCAAAGTCAAAAAAGAGGTCGTAAGATTTATATTTGTCATAGCCTATCTTAAAAGCTCCCACTATCGTATCAGGTCCATATTTATAGCCAATAAAGCCAACTCCTGAGTGGCTCCATGGGTTATTATTAGCTCCCACCAGTGAAATGTTCCAACCAACCCCTTTGTAGTCATCATCGCCTCCATTTTCACTACTCCCTCTTAAGTAAAGATACGGGGAGGTGTAGACTCCTTCTACGTATCCGTAAAGGGAACCACTGTTGATTCCTTTAGCGAAGCGGAGTCCCAAAAGAGCCCCGTAGGCATTAGGGGGGATAGAGGTACTCGACATCTCACTACTTGTCTGTACTTGATCTAATCCAATTTCACCGTAAAGAAAAAGGCTAGGGGCCATATTCCATTCAAAGTTGAAGGAGACGAAGTTATTGGCTTCATTATAGGAGCCCGTATTCACAAAATCGGTTCCGCGGTTGTAATAATTGTGCATGAACATTAAGGGGCTAAACATTCTGATATCAAAATGAGTTGCAATGAAAAGAACGCTTTCAGAGATTGCAAGACGTAATTTTTTCAAAAGTTGCATCTCTAGAGTATGTGTCACGTACATTCTAAAACGGCCGTTGAAAGTAACATCTTCAGCTTTCCCACTGTTATCTATCCAAGTAAATTGGGTTGCACTAAAACTGTAGTTTATTAGTCCTCCATAGATTGAAAATCTGAGGAAGTCATGGTAATCCAGATGGTTCCCAAGTAGTAAATTCCCAGTACTTCCGCGACCAATATTAAGGGTGTCGCGTCCAATGGCAAAAGTTAATAGGTTGTTAGAATAACCAAGGAAGGCAGAATGAGGTGTAGAGTGTTCATGTTGAGCATCCTTAAAGGCCAAATTGGAATTAAGACCTCCAGCAAAAGAGCTTTCGCGGGTTTCAGATTCCCATCCTCTTAACTTTCTTTCCCCTTGGTTATAAGTCAGGAAAAAACTGTCGTTAATAGTTGCTTTGCCGTAGATAGCACCGTAATCAGACCTTTGTTTTTGGTTAAAAGCCCACTCTCTTTCCGTTAAATTTTCGTCTTGGTTTGTATGGAGGTAAAATTCAGGTGCTAAGAGAATGCCTGCTTCTAAAGCAACTAAGCTGTTGTAATGTTTTAGAGGACCTTTAGTCAGCTCTATTTTCAAGGTATCTAAATGTTCTGACTCTTCTCGAGTTAAACCTGAGTTATCTATTTTGTCTAAGTAAAGCAGTAACTGACTAGCACTGATTGGGCTAGCAAATGAAGGAAGAGGGCTTCCTGTTTGAATTAAGAGGCGCTCTACTTGCGCGACAAGAGGATCATCT
>JBAYSE010000137.1:0-4463 GCA_041676265.1 Sphaerochaetaceae bacterium | reverse complement strand
AGCTGTTCAAGGAGCCGATATTATCTACACCGATGTGTGGTTTTCTATGGGAGAAGAGGCCAAAATAGAGGAGCGCCTCAGACTTCTCAAACGCTATCAAGTCGGTATGGAGATGATAAAAGCGGCGAACAATAGAGACCTTATCTTCCTCCACTGCCTCCCCGCCTTTCACGACTTGCATACTGCCGTAGGCCAAGAGGTCTATGAGAAATATGGCCTCCAAGCGATGGAAGTGAGCGATGAAGTCTTTAGGAGTAGTTACTCGCGTGTTTTTGACCAAGGCGAAAACAGGATGCACACTATTAAGGCCTTAATGGTGGCTACCTTGGGTGATTAGGGTAGCGTAGAAGCTAATCGCCCGCTCCAAATTAGCCAAGGAAAAGCGCTCATTTTTCCCGTGCATCCGCTTTAATTCGCCCGAGTCCATCAGTGCCGGTGTAAAGCGAAAGACATTGTCACAAAGGGCTTCAAACCAAATGGCATCGGTGCCTCCCGCCATTAAGTAAGGGCTCACCAAGGCTTCGGGGAAGACGCGGTTGATGATCTCTTTGATAAGGGAGAATTCAGCACTCTCCGTTGAAGAGATCCTGCTGGGGGGAGCATGCTGGACCAATTGGTAGTTTATTGCCCTATTTTTTACCCTTCGCTTGACCATTTTTAACGCCACCTCCTGATTACGGTTGGGTAGTAGTCTAACATTGGCAACGGCTTCACTTTTATTGGCAATGACGTTAGCCGCACTGCTACCTTTAACCATTGTAACGGCGCATGTGGAACGTAAAAGGGCATCGGTTGCAGGGTTTTTACTAAAAATAGCGGCGACAAGGGGCTTGAAGAGCCAAAGGTTGAGCAGAGGGATGCTGAGCAGAAAGGGGGCATTTAAGCCCAATATGGTCAGCAACTCACGGATTGGTTGAGTCAATTCGCCCTTAAATTTCCTTTTTTCGAGGCGCCAAATTGCCCGGCTTAACAGAGCCACCGCAGAAGGATTTTGAGGGTTAGAGGAGTGGCCACCCTCTTTCGCAAGGGTCATTACAATATTGGTATTGCTCTTTTCAGCTACCCCCACCACTGCGACCGGCTCTTTTAAAGCGGAGATGAAGGCGTCGGCTACAACGCCACCCTCATCTAAGACAAAGGCAAAGCGGATATTTTGGGCTACAAAAAATTGGGCAATCTTTTGTGCTCCATTACTGCCCCTAATCTCTTCATCACAGCCAAATGCAATATAATAGGATCTTTGTGGTCTTTTATGGGCGGCAAGGAGCATCTCAAGGCTCTCCATAATAGCAATTAATTGTGCTTTTGCATCGAAACTCCCTCTTCCCCATACGTAGCCCTGTTCAACCGTTGAAGCAAAAGGGGGATAAGTCCAATCTTTAGCATCTTGAGCATCTACGACATCTTGGTGGGCCATTAAGAGGGCCGGTAGAAGTGTTGTATTCTCTCCTTCCCAATAGAGGAGGATATTGAGTTCACCGGCGTCTAAAACTGTGAGTTTAGAGAACGTTAAGGGGTAACTCTCCTTCAGAAATTCTCTGAACCCCCGAAAGACTTCGAGATCAGTTTTCTCCCACTCTTGATAACTGACGGTGGCAAAGGAGACGGCCTTTGCTAAGTTTTCTACACCCCTTTTTAAATCTGTCACCTTGTAAGGTGCAGACAATGGTACACTTTCCCCGTTAACTTTATGTCTAAGAATTATAGCTCTCAAAAGGGGTGTTATTAACACTAATAAGATAGCCCAAACAATAATAACCACATACCCCTCCATAAATTATCTTTGGATAGTGTTTTTTACAAAACTGTGCTATAGTGTAGCACATCTAGTACTGGAAAGGTAGCGAAAGAGGTAATGCCGAAAAAAATTGACCACGAACAACGGAAAGAGAGAATTTTACAAACAGCCCTAAAAGTTTTTGCTCGCGAAGGGTACAAAGATTCAAATCTCTCTTTAATAGCCAATGAGTGCGGGATTTCTAGACCAACTATTTATCAGTATTTTAACAATAAAGAGCAAATTTACTACTATGCTGTTAAATTAGTGACGGGCAGAATGTTCACGAAATATGCAGACTATGCTTGGACGACCGATGACCAGATAACTGAGCGCATCTTTAAAATCTGCAGTGACATAATAGATACGGCAGCTACCCACAGAGGAGAATTAACCTCTTTAATGGATGTAATGCTCCAGATGAAAAAAGAGGGAACCGACTTCTCCGATATAATTTTACGCCGTACCGTTAAGCTCCACATCCTGTTTAAACGCCTCCTTAGGTTGGGAATGTCTAACGGCGAAATAGCCAAGCGCGACATTAATCGCATAACCTACCATCTGGTAATTCTACTGGAATCTTTTGGCTTCCAACTCGCCTTTTTAGATGCTTTTGATGTTGAAGAAGCCAAGCAATTAATTGCCAACTATTTAGAGCTACTCAACCCCGCCAACTAATTGTCCAATTTGCCCTTTCAGTAATCTCTTACTATATTTTAGTGTGGATGTTCCTCTAAGGCGAGGTATAAATGAATATAGAGAAGATGACTATTAAACTGCGAGAGGCGCTGCAAAGTGCCCTTTCGATTGCCCGTGAATACAACAACCCGGCGATTGAAGCCGAGCACCTATTATTAGCCCTTTTGCAACAGAAAGATGGGGTTATTGCCCCTTTGTTTGACCGGTTGGGGGTGCGCCATGATCGTCTCATCCAGGAGATAACTAGCCTGCTAAACCGGATGGTGAAAGCCTACGGAGGAACTACCCAGAATGCCCTCTCTCCGCAATTAGGAGAGCTCTTAACCTCTGCAGAGACCGAGGCGGCTAAATTCAAAGATGAATTTATCAGTAGTGAACACTTTTTACTGGCCTTGATTGATTCGACGCTCCCCTTAGCCCAGATGTTGAAGAGGGAGGGGGTAACGCGTGATGGTCTTCTGCAGGCCCTCCAGATGGTAAGGGGTAACACCCGCATAACCGATGAAAACCCCGAAGATAAATACCAAGTCCTCGATAAGTACTGTAAAGATATGACGGCTTTAGCCCGCCAACAGAAACTCGACCCAGTGATAGGTAGAGACGAAGAGATTCGCCGTGTCATGCAGGTTCTGTCGCGAAGGACAAAGAACAATCCAGTTTTAATTGGTGAGCCCGGTGTGGGGAAAACGGCCATAGTGGAGGGGTTAGCCCAGCGTATTATCTCAAAGGATGTACCGGAGTCTTTGGTGTCAAAGCGTCTTCTAGCCCTCGACCTAGGATCTTTAATAGCCGGAGCAAAATTCCGAGGAGAGTTTGAGGAGCGCTTAAAAGCGGTAATTAACGAAGTTATAGCTTCTGATGGAGAGATAATTCTCTTTATAGATGAGTTACACACCCTTGTGGGGGCCGGTGCCGCCGAGGGCTCTACCGATGCTTCCAACCTTTTAAAGCCGGCATTGGCCAGGGGGGAGTTAAGGGCTGTTGGGGCAACCACTTTAGATGAGTACCGCCAGTACATTGAGTCTGACAAAGCCTTAGAACGCCGTTTCCAACCGGTTCTAATTCAAGAGCCTAATGTAGAAAATACCATTGCTATTTTACGGGGTCTAAAGGAGCGCTACGAAGTGCACCACGGGGTAAGAATTAAAGATGAGGCTCTGGTGGCGGCTGCACTCCTCTCCGATAGGTACATAACCGCCCGGTTTTTGCCCGACAAAGCAATTGACCTAGTCGACGAAGCTGCCAGCCAGTTAAAGATGGAAATTGAGAGTCAGCCGGTGGAGCTCGACCAGATTGAGCGTAAAATCTTACAACTAAATATTGAGAAGCAGGCCCTTCAGCGGGAGAGCGATAAAAGCTCCCTTAAGAGGTTGGAGAAGATTAAAGAAGAACTGGACAAACTAGGCGCTCAACGCGATAAATTAGATGCGCAGTGGCGGGGTGAAAAAGAGGCGATTGCCAGTATTAGAGAGAAAAAAGCCCAAGTGGAACAACTGAAAAGTGAAGAGGTTCAAAGTGAGAGGAGTGGCAATTTAGCCCGTGCTGCTGAGATAAAACACGGACTAATGCCCTCACTAATGAAAGAAATTGAGCGGCAAAGTGCCCTCCTCGATAAAGAGCATGAGGGGCACCGCCTGCTTAGAGAAGAGGTAGGCGATGATGATATTGCCCAAATTGTCTCTAATTGGACCGGTATTCCGGTCGCCAAAATGCTCTCTTCAGAGATGGAGAAGTACCTCCACTTAGAGAAGACTTTGAGCGAGAAGGTAATTGGGCAAGATGATGCCATAAGGGCCGTCAGTAATGCCATTAGGCGTAATAAGACGGGAATAGGGGATGAAAAGAGACCTCTAGGGTCCTTCCTCTTTGCCGGTCCTACCGGAGTGGGGAAGACCGAGTTGGCCAAAGTGTTAGCCTCTTTCCTCTTTAGCGATGAGAAGGCCTTAACGCGTATCGACATGAGTGAGTATATGGAGAAGTTCTCGGT
>JBAYSE010000136.1:0-4502 GCA_041676265.1 Sphaerochaetaceae bacterium | reverse complement strand
CTAATCGCATTTGCCCAAACTGAAAACATTAGCCCCCTCGACAGTGAAAAAATCGAAGTTTTTATTGAGCACACCCGCCAAGTAAGTGCTTTTGACCTCTTCGCCCCCGTTGCAAAGGGTGATTACAAGAGAGGGGTGGAGACTCTCCATTATCTCTTCAACGACCCCCAAAATCACCCTATTTCAATTCTGGCGACCCTCACATGGCAATTTAGGCGCCTGCTCTCCCTTGGAGAGTTAGTGGAAGCCGGTCTCCCCTTCAACAAGGCCTGTCAAAAAGCGAGTGTAATGGGCAAAAGCTCCCCTATTAAACGCAGGAAAGATATAGAACTCTATCAAGAAGCTCTTAGGCGCTACCCCCCTAAAGCCTGCCATCCGATAATCGCCCGTATCGGCGAGTGTGACCTCCTTCTAAGGGAGATGGGCAGTGATCCTCAACTGCTCCTCTTAGAACTGTTACTGGGCACCATTATCCTCAAGAAGGGGCAAAAGAGGGCAAAGTTTCCCTTTGTTTCACTCCTTAAAGATGCAAAGTTTTAACTATCCTCTGGGCAACTGTCAGGGGCAGATGGGCCAATTTGGCAATCTCTTCGGGAGGTGTTGCCAGAAGGGCTTCTAAGGTGGTAAAAGTCTGCATAAGGCGTTTGCTCCGGGCCGGCCCAACCCCGTCAATCGATTCTAAGAGGTTAAAAGTCGCCTCCTTGGAACGCTGTTGCTGATTCAGCGCAGTGGCAAAGCGGTGCGCTTCATCACGAATGGACTGTAAAAGTTTAAGGGCCTCTGAGCTCTCCGCTAACCTTAAAGGGGGCCTCTCATCGGGGAAATAGATCTCTTCATACTCCTCGGCTAAAGCGATTACCGCTAGGTCATCCAGACCCAAGCTCCACAGGACCTCTTTAGCGGCATTCACTTGCCCCTTACCCCCATCAATTAAGACTAAGTCCGGCAGGTCTCTTTTCTCTTTAATTAGCCGCGTGTAACGTCGGTTGACAGCCTCTCTTATAGAGGCGTAATCATCAATTTTACCCGCTAAAGAGCGGATATTAAACCGTCGATAGTTCCTTTTATCGGGGCTCCCTTCTAAGAAAGTAATTAGGGAAGCCACTGTATATTTGCCTTCCAAGTGGGCGATATCGAAACCCTCTATCCTCTTGGGGAGGACCTCTAAGTTTAACACCTCCATCAACTCTTCAAGGGCCTGGGGATTTTCGCGACTCTTGAGCCTTTTCTCAACATCACGCGAGGCGTTCTCACTGGCCATTCTTAACACCCGGTAGTGCTTGCCCTCTGTCGGCAACGAGACCTCCGTAGGCATTTTGAGGCTCTCTTTAAAGAACTTCTGGATTAAACGCAAATCTATCTCATGGGAAACAAATAGTTGTTGGGGGATATTGCCCCCATCCGAGTAGTACTGAATTAAAAAGTGGAGAAGGGTTTCTGTCTCATCGCCAAAGGTCTCCGCTCGGTAGAGCGCTTTGCCCATCAGGCGCCCCTCTCTGATTTGCATTATGGAGACTGTGGCCAAGTGCATGCGCATCTCACACGCTGCATAATCGCGGCTCTCCTGTGAGAAGTCTTGGACTTGCTGTACCAGAGAGACGCTCTGTAAAGCTCGTAAAAGATCGCGCTTTTCAGAGGCTATTTCAAATTTTAGCTCTTTAGCAGCCTGTTCCATCTCGCTTTTCACCTGTTTGATGAGGCTCTCATCCTTACCCGTTAAAAAAGCCCGCACTTTACCGATATATTGAGCGTACTCCTCTTCGGTGACTAAGCCGGCACAGGGGCCACAACAACGCCCTATGTGGTAGTAGAGGCAAGGGGAGTAGCGCTTTTTTAAAGGCGTACTACATTTACGTAAGGGAAACATCTTATCGATTAACTCTAAATAACGGTCCAAACTCTTCACATCGGGATAGGGCCCGTAATACTGTGAGCCATCTTTAATAATGCGGCGCGTTTTGAACACTTTAGGAAACTTCTCGTTGGTAATTCTAATTAAAGGATAGCTCTTACCATCTTTCAGGTTAATATTGTAGTGGGGATTGTACCGCTTGATTAGGTTGTTCTCTAAGATCAACGCTTCCCACTCATTCCCCGTAATAATATACTCAATTGAAGCAATTTTACTAACCAGAAAAGAGGTCTTTAAATCTTTACCTTTAGAGAAATAACTGGTGACCCGGTTATGGAGGTCTTTGGCTTTCCCCACATAGATTACCTTCCCCTCACTATTTTTCATGAGGTAGACCCCCGGCAGATGGGGCATTGACGCGGCTTGCTCTTTGGGACCTTCTATCATACCGCTTTAGCATACTCTTCGATTGATGAAATTGCAATAATAGCGCTACAATGGCCCCATGGAGAACACCTTAGAGCACGACTATCCCCTCTGGAATAAACTGGAGGGTAAAGAGCAACAATTCCTGTTTAACCTCTTTGAAGAGAATCATTTCACCTACCAACAGAAGCGTCTGTTAATCGAGGCGGCACGGGACTTGGCCCTTTGGCAAGAGCCTCGCTTTAGTGAGTTATGGAGTGAGGAGGCCGTGAAGGGTAAAACAGGTAAGGCTAAAAGTCGCGCCTTAATAAGAGAATTCCAAAAGAAAATAGAGGCCCTTAAATCGCACCCTACCGATTACTCCACTTTTAACCCTTCCCAGAACCGCCCTAAAAAAATGGTCACTACGCGTGAGTTCACCAGTGAGCGCCTTTTAGGGCGCTGCCCATGTCCTCCTGAGGCAGAGGTGCTCAGATGTTGTAATCTCCTCACCCTCGATGCCGTCCAGCAGTGTGGTTTTGGGTGCTCTTACTGCTCAATTCAAGCCTTCTACCATGACGAGGTCCTTTTTAGCGAAAACTTGAATGAGCGACTGAAGAGTTTGCAATTGCCCGTGGGAACTTGGCACATTGGAACCGGCCAATCCTCCGACTCTCTTATGTGGGGCAATCAATATGGGGTCATGGATGCCTTAAAAGAGTTTGCCACCTCTCATGAGGAAATTGTTTTGGAGATGAAAAGTAAGTCTAGCCGTACCGATTGGCTAGCAGAGGTTACCTTTCCTCAGAATGTGGTTTTTACTTGGTCCCTTAATGCCCCCACTATCATTGCAAAAGAGGAGCACCTTAGCGCCTCTTTAGAAAAAAGGATCGCTGCCGCTCGCCGGGTAGCCGATGAAGGCTACCTTGTCGGCTTTCACCTCCACCCTTTAGTTCACTTTACCCACTGGCGCGAAGAGTACCGGGAGGTAGTAGCCGCCATCGTCGATAATTTCTTGCCAAGCGAAGTGGTGATGGTCTCATTGGGAACCCTCACTTTTACCAAAGAGGTATTAAAACAGTTGAGAGCCAGTGATGTACCTAGCCGGATCCTCCAAATGCAGTTGAGTGAGACTTTTGGAAAGTACTCCTACCCCTTTGAACTTAAAAAGGAGCTTTTCAGTTATACCTACCACCTCTTTCCACCACTTTGGCGTGACTCACAAGAGGTATTTTTCTACCTCTGCATGGAAGACCCCCTTCTTTGGCAGCCGGTCTTGGGTCACGCTTATCATGATAACGCTACTTTTGAGGCGGCTATGCGACGCCATTACCTTACTAAAGTCCAACAAGCTATTGACAACTAGCTAACCTCTAGGGATAATTTACAAACCCAGAAAAAATGTAAGGAAACCTAAAAATGAAATGGAGAAACGATGCTACTTACGTCGCCGATATTATTCCCTATAAGCGAATATTCCCTTATATCATGCCACGTCGTGCTGATTCGCTTGTTTACCACAAATTCGCCATAAATATGACGGAAGGGGTAAAGTTTGTCAAAAAAATGAACCGCGAACAGCCGGGAGAGCATCAATACCGGGTGTTTGAACTCTTTCTAGCCGCCATGCTGCGCACCATTGCTATGCGCCCCCACCTCAACCGATTTTTAATGAACTATGAAACATGGCAACGCAATGAGCTCTCTTTAAACTTTGTAGTCAAAGAGGATTACACCGATGAAGCCCCTGAACATAGCGCTATCCTCTATTTTGAACCAGATATGATTTTTACCGAATTTGCCACGATTATTAACAAAAACATCGAGGACTCAAGAGCTGGCGGGAGAGATAACGAGACCGACCGGGCCATTGAGTTTTTCCTCCATTTTCCCAAAATTATCTTGCGGATGTTGGTGGCAATTATTGGGTTCATCGACCGCCGGGGGATTGCCCCTAAAGCCCTCAGGGACGCTGACGGCCTCCACTGTACAGCCTTCGTGGCTAATTTGGGCTCGATCAATTTGCAGAGCAGTCCTCATCACCACCTCTGGGAGTGGGGAACCACCTCTATCTTTGTAACCATGGGAAAATTACAGCGTAGGCGCATCGTTGATGAAGAGGGCAACCGCACTTTCGAGGATACTATGGATATCGGGGTAACCCTTGATGAGAGGATTGCCGATGGGTTCTACTTCATCAAGACCATGCAGCTACTGCAAGATTATCTAGACTCACCCGAGAAAT
>JBAYSE010000135.1:0-4522 GCA_041676265.1 Sphaerochaetaceae bacterium | reverse complement strand
CGATACAGCCCTTTCCAGGAAGAATCCTCGATTGAGCCTTGGTTGGAGGAGGAGTTAATTATGGCTAAGAAAATTTACCCAATTACGAAATTAAGATTTTTTGCAGTGGCATTCTCTCTCCTCTTATTGGTAATCTCAGGTGTGTTTTTCTTTGTGAACGATGGGTTTAACCTCAGTATTGACTTCCAAAGTGGATTTTCACAGAGAGTGCAGATAGCACCGCCAGTGCTCAGTTTCAGCTATGAAGGTAGTGACAATGTTACTCTTAACGTCAGTTCAGGGGTTGTCACCGTTGTTAAAAGGGATTCTAGCGGAGCAAACTACTATGAGTTTTCTACTATCGATTACCCGACGACCGGACAATTGGCGACTGCTATCGCCGGCAAGGTCAGTGGTGTCACCGTTACCGCTTATGAGGAAGACCTCCCTTCTAGTGGGTTAATTACCGGTTTTGGCCTACCGGCAACGTTAGGGGAGAGCCCCTTTGTATTAAACAGAGCCAACAGCGACACTAAGAACTTTGTCTCGATTGATGAGATGCGTCGAATCTTGGGAGACTCGGCTCAGATACAGGTTGTCGGTGATGATTACAAACAGATTTTCCAAATTAGGATGACCAACGATGAGAACTTAAGCCAAGAAGTTATTTCGCAGAAATTGAGTGGAACGTTGAAAGAGGCCTTTGGCTCCTCGTCAATCGTAGTCTTGCAGTCGGACTTTGTCGGACCGCGCTACTCTTCTACACTTGTTTCCGGGTCTATCTTAATTGTAGTGGTCTCCATCATCCTGATTCTAGTTTACGTTTGGATCAGGTTTAAGTTGGCCTATGCTATTGCCGCTATTATTAACTTAGTCCATGATACTTTCCTCTTGATTGGGTTTATCGTGGTCGCTCAATTGGAGGTCTCCAGTACTACCATTGCAGCACTGCTCACGATCATTGGGTATGCCCTCAACAACGTAATTGTTATCTTTGACCGTATTCGTGAAAACAGAGGATTTATTAAAGATACCTCCCTGATGGAGCTAATCGATATTAGTGTTTCCCAATCGTTAACCAGAACCCTCTACTCGTCGCTCACGACAGCTTTGGCAATTGTACCGTTGGCGATTCTTGCCTCCGGTGCCATCCAACTGTTTGCCATTGAGATGGTGTTTGGTATTGCCATTGGGGCCTACTCGAGTAACCTCTTGGCACCTTCCCTCTTATTCTGGATTACTAAGAGTAAAGAGAAAAAGGCCGCTCCTAAAGTAGTTGAAGAGGTAAAAGAAGAGGGGCCTGCAGAAGAGGTCAAAGAGGCCGAGGATGTGATTCCTGTAGCCGAAAGGAAGTTAAAAGGGAAACGTCAACAGAAGAAATAGGAACCTTTTAACGTTCAGTTATGGGGCCGCCTCGTGGAATTCCTGCGTTGGCGGCTCGTTTGTTTAGGGGTATTGATGAGAGTTGTAAGGTCTAAAATAATGGGGTATTGCTCAGGAGTTGTGCGGGTGATTCGCCTAGCAAATGAGGCTTTGGCACTGGCTGAAGAGCGTGATTTAGCCGCTTACTCAATTGGCTGGTTTATCCACAACCCCACTGTGGTAGAACAGTTTGAGCGACGTGGGATGCGCCATATAGAGCACCCGGCAGATGCTCAGCCCGGCGTTGCCCTAATTCGGGCCCACGGTATAGGGGACCCCCTGAGGGACGCTTTTATCACTTCTGGGTACACCTTGGTAGATGGCACATGCCATACTGTCGCCTATTCTCAAGAGATAATTCGCTCGACAAACTCCTCAGCGAACATAATAATAGTGGGTAAGAGGGGCCATAGTGAAGTTTTAGCCCTAGCAAATGTGTGGGATAAAAATAGAGAGGTAATTAGAACCCACCTAGTTGAGACCTTAACTGATGTGGCGAACCTAAGCGACTTTAATGGAGAGCCGGTTGTTGTAGTAGTACAGACGACTTTTTCCCAAACCCATTACAAGGTGCTGCTAGAGGCTTTGAAAGTGCGCTATAATGGGCGCCTGAGGGTGGGCAATGACCTCTGCCCAACCACGTACCGTCGCCATAACGCTCTGAGGCAGTTGTGTGAAGAAGTTGAAGCTGTGGTGGTAGTTGGGGGAAAGATGAGTGCCAATACCGCTTCTTTAGCCCATTTGGTGGAAAAAATAGGCTTACCGGTCTGGCACATAGAGTCTTTCAGAGATTTGCCCCCCGAAATCTATTCTTTTTCTTCCGTGGGGGTCAGTGCCGGAGCATCAACGCCTTACGAGGATATTGAAGAGGTTGTCTGGCATCTAGAGAGAGGGGGGGTGTAATGCGGTTTTGTTCATCACAGGAACAGCTAGAGAGGATACAGCAAAAGAGAGCCTTTATTTGTGATATGGATGGGGTGCTTTACCACGGCAATCGCCTCCTGCCGGGGGCCAAAGAGTTTATTGAGTGGCTCCAGAAAGAGGATAAGAAATACCTCTTCCTGACTAACTCCAGCGAAAGGTCCCAATTGGAATTGAGGTTAAAAATGGCCCGCTTAGGGGTTGATATTGCGCGAGACCATTTTTATACTTCAGCTTTGGCGACGGCTGGTTTCTTAGCATCCCAAGAGCCCAATGGGACCGCTTATGTAATCGGGGAGGCCGGCTTAATAAATGCACTGTACGATGTGGGGTATTCAATGAACGAATTAAATCCTGACTACGTTGTGGTGGGGGAGAGCAGAACTTACAATTATGAGACGGTGATTAAAGCGGCCCGTCTAGTGCGTAACGGGGCTCGATTGATTGGGACAAACCCCGATACCACCGGACCGGCTGAAGACGGGATAGTGCCGGCAACGGGTTCTTTAATTCTGCCTATCTCACGAACAGCTAAGGTCGAGCCCTATTTCATTGGTAAGCCCAATCCGGTAATGATGCGTCAAGCTTTAAAACGTTTAGAGTCGCGACGTGAAGAGACCGCTATAATCGGCGACCGAATGGATACCGATATTGTCAGCGGTATTGAGAGTGAAATTGATACTGTGCTGGTCCTTTCGGGAGTTTCCAGTCAGGAGAGCGTTGAGAGTTTTTCATACAGACCAAAGTTGATTTTAGATTCAGTAGGAACTATGGTTCCCACACTTTAGGGGAGGTAATGGCAAGATGATTTCCATACCAACTATCAAAAGATTTCCCTCTTATTTGCGCCTCTTACGGCAGTACAAAGAGGAGGGAGAACAATGGGTTTCGGCTACCAGATTAGCCGAAGAGCTGGGATTGACGCCAATTCAAGTAAGAAAAGATATGGCTGGTACCGGGGTAGAGGGGAAACCTAAAGTCGGTTTTGAGATAGAGAGCCTGATTTCCGCTATTATATGCAATTTGGGATGGGACACCCCAACAGATGCGATCTTAATAGGGGCGGGACACCTAGGTGGAGCTTTAGCGCGGTATGAAGGGTTTGCCACTTACGGTTTGCATATCGTAGCAGTGTTCGATGCCGATCCTGCAAAAGTGGCTAAAACGATTGGTAATAAGGTAATTAAACCTATGGAGGCCATCGAGGCGTTCATCAAAAAAAATGCTATCAGTATCGCAGTTGTCGCTGTCCCGGCCGATGTTGCCCAAGAGGTCGCCGACCTTTTAGTTGAGGCAGGTATCAAAGCCATTTGGAATTTTGCCCCTAAAGACCTGCGATTGCCTCCTGATGTCGTCGTTGAGCGCACAGATTTAGCTACAAGTTTCGCAGTTTTATCGGCTAAATACAGGCGAATTTTTGGCAGTGGAGAAGAGTGTGTTGAGTCACGAAGAGATTCTTGAGCAACTCGATTCTTTAATTGCTTCTCATAAGGTGCCTCTTCGCCGGCTCTATTGCGATTTGGCCAATACCAGTGCCCTGTTGGCCGCCAATCTTAACGATTTGAACTGGCTGGGGTTCTATTTGGTTGAAAATAGCAACTCCCTGATACTCGGACCATTCCAAGGTAGGGTCGCCTGTACCTCAATTCCTTTCGGCAAAGGGGTGTGTGGTAGGGCTTGGCAAGAAAAACGGACGATTGTAGTGCCCAATGTGAATGCCTTTAAGGGGCACATTGTCTGTGATAGCGCCAGTTTAAGTGAAGTTGTTGTCCCTATAATCGTTAACGCTGAGGTGGTGGCCCTTTTAGACGTGGATAGCCCTCTGGAGGCTAGATTCACGGCCAAAGAAGTTAAATTGTTGGAAGAAGTGGCCTCCCGTTTAGGCGCTATTTTTGCGTAGATATAGCTTGACTTTATTTTAATTCATTCACACTATTGAGGCAGTGACAATGACGGAGACGAGTAGGCGCTTACCCTTGTCCTAGAGAAGATGTCCTTCCACAGATGTGGTTGGGTGCGAGGCATCCGGCAAGGCCCGTTGAAAACCCCTCCTGAGTCGCAGGTCGAAGTAGCAGTAGGCCTGCCGCTACCCCGGCGCATGGGGCAAATGAGTGCTTGTGGCAGTATAGAGACTGTTACAGGAAGTAAGGTGGAACCGCGGAAACATGACCCCATGTTCTCGTCCTTACCTACCTCCCTT
>JBAYSE010000134.1:0-4536 GCA_041676265.1 Sphaerochaetaceae bacterium | reverse complement strand
AGGTTAGAGGGAGCTATCCGTTTTGCCCTCCTTGTAGGGGTCATCGGATTTCTCGTCATTGGGGCTCTGGGTTTCTTTTTTGCCCCTACTATCATGTGGCTCTTTATCCAAAGTGACCCGGAAGTTGTCGAAATTGGGGCCTTGGCGATGCGCCTGCAATCCCTGTTAATGCCCTTCCAGGCGGTCAATATAATTATCTCGATGACCTTTCAGTCGGTGGGGCAATCAATCCAAGCCTCCTTTACCGCCCTCTCCCGTCAAGGTCTCTTTTTTATCCCGGTGATTGTCATTATGCCACCCCTTTTGGGAATATTGGGTATTCAACTGAGTCAACCAATTGCCGACTTCGCTACCTTTATTTTCTCCATTGCCCTGTTTGCTTCTTTCTGGCGACGTAAAGAGGAGATTATTGGGTCACGATTGCGGGCGACTTAATTCGTAAAGGTGTCTTAGGCGCTCTTCAATCGTACGGTTTAAAGTATCGACGGGGAAGTTTCCCTTATGATTGCGCTTGCCTGACGGTCTGTCGGTTAGAATCTCCATCCCCTCGTCAATGGTTTGAATGGGGTAGATGTGGAACTCTTTACGCTCAATGGCTTCGATTATCTCGTAGGGGAGAATTAAACTCTTTATATTTTGCACAGGAATTATGACTCCGGGGTGGCCTTTCAACCCCAGGCGCTTACAGACATTGAAGAAGCCACTAATTTTTTCGTTTATCCCACCGACAGGCTGCAACTCACCCATCTGGTTAACCGAACCGGTCACAGCGATGTTCTGCTTGATGGGAATTTCGCCAATAGCCGAAAGGAGGGCATAAAGTTCACTGGAGGAGGCGGAGTCGCCGTCAACTTCTCCGTAGGATTGCTCAAAGCAAATCCCTGCGTAGATGGAGAGGGGGAAGTTTCGCGCATAACTCTTACGAAGGTACCCCTCTAGGATTAAGAGCCCTTTGTCGTGTATCTCGCCAGAGAGCCCCGCTTCGTGCTCAATGTTGACAATCCCCTCATTGCCTGGGGCTACGGTGGCACTTATAACGGTGGGAGTCCCAAAAGAGGAGCCTCCCCGGTCTAAAATCGCCAGGCCGTTAACTACTCCCACCTTCGACCCCTCGAGCGCAATAATCATCTCACCGCTGGAAATCTCGTCGAAAATGCGGTTTTCACTGACACTGGAGACATAGGCGCGCTCTTCAAGGGCTCTTAAGACTGCCTCTTTAGTCACCTTTTCCAAGTGGAGGACTCTTGCCCAGTAATCGGCTTCATGTAAGAGGTCGCTGATGAGTGAAAGCTGGGTGGTGAGTTCTTCGCGGCTCTCAGCCTCGAGGGCGCTGAAGCGTAACAGTTCGGCAATCCCGGAAGAGTCGACCTCCAAAAGGCCCTCTTTACCACTGATCAGCTTTATGTAGCCAATACAACTGGCAATATTCTCTTTAGTGGCAGCCATGGTGTAATCGAACTCTGCCAAGACCTTAAAGAGTTTTAAAAAGTCATCGTCGTTTTCACTAAACTCATCGTAGGAAGTTTCACTGCCAATCAAGATCACTTTTACCGGAAGGGGCAGGGGTTCCGGCCTGATACCCGCTTGGTGCGCCGCATTTTGAATAACCAGTGTTGAAGTGTTTAAGAAGCGTTTAAAGGCCTCCCATAACCCTTCAACGGTCAACATCTCCTCCGCGCTTATGACGATAAAACCCCCGGCGGCTTGCAGGAGAGAACCGGCTCTAATGGAGAGGAAGGGGAGGTACCATTCATCTTTTTTCTCAGGAGGATTGTCCAGTGAGCCAAAGAGGTTGGCAAAAGTGGGGTGGGTTTCAAAAATTAGGGGGCGCTGAGTTGTCTGGCCGTGGTCCACCAGGAGATTAACACTGTAGCGCAGAAAAAAGAGCTCTTTTATCTCTTCGTAACGCTCTTTAATGAGGGAGCTATGCTCATCTACATCTAATTGCACTTGGTGGAGGTAGTGGGCAATTTTGGGTGTGTCAAACTTAATAGTAAGTGCTTTCAAAAGCACTTTAGCCTCTTCAGAGGGCTCTTTGCCCCCCTCTATGGCTCGACGCAAGTCTCTTTGAAAATTGTTCATGGCAAGCATAAAAGCGCGTCCTTGACCGGCTTTGAAGGTCAAAGTTTGGGGAGCCGAGGGGTTATGGAAGTTGTGGATGTAGGCAATATCTTGGAGGTTATTTAGGTTACCCAGATGGGCGGCTGTGGCTAAACGGATGGCCATAGAGCGACCACTGCCCCCTTCGCCACTCACAAAAATATTGTAGCCTTTCCCCTTGATGGTGAGGGCCATCTCGAGGGCCCGCATAGCTCTGGGTTGTCCAATCAGGTGCAATTGGGTGGGAATCTCTTTACAAGACTCTATGAGGGAGGAATCGTAAGAGAAAAACGCCTCTTGGGCACTGAGCTCACGCCTTTTAAACTCAAATCCTGCCATGCGCTCACTATAGGGAGTGGAATAATTGATGTCAACTCTTTATACTGAAGGCATGAAAATTGAAGAATTAACCAACTATTTAAAAGAGAGACTCGCTTTGGAGAAGTTTGTTGACATCGACTCTTCTCTGAATGGACTGCAAGTGGGACGTCCCGGAAAAGAGGTCAATAAGCTAGCGGTGGCTGTTGACGCCTCTTTGGCAACCTTCAAAAGGGCGGCAGAGCTCAAGTGTGACGCCATCTTTGTCCACCACGGTCTCTTTTGGGGTAAGCCTATCGCGATTACCGACTACCATTACGAGAGGGTGGCAACACTCCTTTCCCACGATATCGCACTACTGGCAGCTCATCTTCCGCTGGATGTACACCCAGAGTTGGGCAACAATGCAACGATGGCACGCCTTTTAGGGTTAACTGCGATTGAACCCTTTGGGTACTACCATGGGATTCCCATTGGCTACCAAGGTCGCCTTGAGAAAGCAATGAGCGCTCAAGAAATCGCCGCTAAACTAAAGCTCAGTGAGGACAGTGGCTTAAAGATTCTCGATTTTGGTAAATCTGAAATTTCCACTTTGGCCATTGTCTCAGGCGGAGCCCCTGACTCTCTTTTAGAAGCGATCGAGTTGGACCTAGATGCCTTCCTCACCGGAGAGAGTTCCCACACAATGTACGCCTACTGCCAAGAGGCCCACAAGACAATGATCAGTGGAGGGCACTATGCTACCGAGGTCTTTGGCGTTAAGGCGGTATGTGAAGAGCTAGCGGCTAAGTTCTCCCTAGAGACAACTTTCATTGAACTTCCCACTGCGCTGTAGTAGGATGGATACGTTATGAAAAGTAAGGCTGTTGAGCGGTACCTGCCATTTGTTTTAACGGTGGCAATAGTTGTGTTAGATCAAGTAGTCAAGGCCATTGTCGTGGCTAAAATACCGTTGGGGCAGGTCGCCTCTTCCTATTTTAATGACTTTTTACAATTCGTCCATGTCAGAAACAAGGCGATTGGGTTCGGCTTAGGCTCTCATTTTACCCCTACCATCAAAAAGATCCTTTTCATCCTATTCCCTATTGTGTTGCTCTCTTTCTTTACAGCCTTGACGATTAAGCTTGATGACTTAACCTTTGCGCAGCGCTGGATGCTAGCCGGGATAATAGGAGGAGGCGTGGGGAATTTAATCGACCGTATTTTCCGCCCCCTGGGAGTTGTCGATTTTATAAGTGTCAAGATTTACGGCCTTTTTGGGTGGCAGCGGTGGCCAACGTTTAATATTGCCGATGCATCGGTCGTTGTCGCCGGTATTCTCCTCTTATTCAATATCTTACTGGTTCATGGCGTCAAGGAGGCTACCAGTGGGCAAAAAGATTAACACCTTATTGTTTATCGTTATCGCCACAATTTTAAATATTGTCTTGATGATAGCCCTCTTCATCGGGTGTCTTTTCTTAGTGACCCGTTTTGTGAACCCCGAAAGTACAATGATGCCCCTCATTTTTGGCCTCATTTTTTTAGTCTCCATCGGGGGGAGCTTTGTAGTTTACAACCTCCTCATCCGGTGGTTTTCCAAGAAGTACAGCCTCGAAAAATACCTAAGCCCCCTATTTTCGCGTAAGCGAAAGGAGCCGTAGTATGGCGGTGAAAGAGCCTCCTTTAGGGCAACTACTGGAAGCCACTTGGTTCCCGTTCAACGATGAACCGGTAATCCCCGATATCTGGTACGTTCCGCGGCTCTCCTGTCCAGTATTTATCTTCCCCGAGGAGTCCTTAGATGGGAAGTGGCACCTCTTTGCCCACTCTTGGTTGGGGATTCAGCACTACACCAGCGACAGTGGTATTCGGTGGGACCCCATGGGGTTGGTTCAGGTGCGCGGAAAGTTTCCCTACCTTTTTAAAGAGAGGGGTCTTTTCCACCTTGTTTATGAGCGCCATGGCCACCCGATTCCCTTTGCTGAAAAACTGACCCGCAGGATGCGTAAGAATCATGTGGTGGGCTCTCACATCGAGATGCGCACCAGTAGTGACCTTTATGTGTGGAGTGAACCCCGCCTTCTTTTGGAGGCCAAAGAGGTCCCTTACGCCAGTGATTACATGGGTAAACCCTTT
>JBAYSE010000133.1:0-4608 GCA_041676265.1 Sphaerochaetaceae bacterium | reverse complement strand
GAAGAACTAGAGTACCTAGAGAAGGCTCCTATTTTAAAAATAGCCTATTTCGACCAAGCCGCGCCATTAATCTACAAGGATAATAGTGGCAATCCGCGGGGAATCTCTAAAGAAGTAGTGGACCTCATAGCTGAGAAAAGTGGCTTGCAATTGGAATATGTCTTCATAAGTAGTCCCAGTGACCTAGAAGTGAGCAGTATTGACCTGCTGGTGGGGATCTCTCCTGAGTACGCTCCCCAAGGGGTGTTGCTGTCACAGCCGTACCTACGGGTTGAATCCGTCCTCTATATGCACAAAAATGTCAAGCCTGATCAACTCCGGCAGCGCTGGTTCTCGGCGGTTCAGGGGGTGAGTTTACCACCCGAAATAGACCCTAATTACGTTAAATATTTTGAAACCCGTGAAAAGAGCTTGACGGCTGTTGAAAAGGGGAAAGCCGATTATGGGTATGCCAATATTTTTTCAATTGCCTACTACACTATTAAGAACAACTATAAAAATATTGTCTCTATCCCCCATGAAAAAGAGGTGCGCTACTATTCAGTCGGTATATTAAATGACGACAGGGTACTACTGGCCATAATTAACAAAGTTATTGAGTCGCTGGACGACAACACTTTGAGTTCTTTAATCATTCAAGAGGCTTCCCAAATTGAGCGCCGCATAACCATCCCCATGATAATCGACACCTACGGGAAATGGATTCTCCTAATCTCCCTCATAATTGTAGTAATTCTCCTAGTGGCAGCAATTTCAACCTACCAAGCCAACAGCGAACTAGTTCAGCAGAATATCCGCTACGAAGCGCTTTCGCAGATCTCGAATGAATACCTCTATGAGTATAAGTTTAAGAGTAGGGAATTAGTACTCTCACAACAGTGCCATCGCCTCTTTGGTACCAGCGCTACCTTTAAAAATGTAAAGGTCCTTTTAAAGGATGCTCTCAGTAATTTAGCCTCCAACACCACCAGCTTTTTAATCTATTTGCCCCTCCTCAATGGAGAGCTCGGTACCTTTAAAGTCGTTACTCTCAATTTAATTGGCTCTGAATCGATGATTGGTAAATTGATTGATGTCAGTGAAGATATCGCTGAAAAAAGGGAACTGTTGACCCGTTCGCAAATCGATGGTTTGTCCGGAGTCCTTAATGCTACCGCTACCAAAGAGGCAATCTTCCAAATAATTGAAGAGCGGGTTGGAAAGGCTCCCCATTACTTTTTACTCCTCGATATCGACAACTTTAAAGAGATAAATGACACCTACGGTCACCTAGAAGGAGACCAGGTCTTGGGCTTATTAGGACGTACCCTCAAAGAAACCTTTATAGGACATGAAGTCATCGGTCGTATCGGTGGCGATGAGTTTTGTGTATATATATCCAATGCCAATTTGGTTGAAGAAGTCCTCAAGAAAAGTGCTAACCTGGTGAACAATTTTAAACAAGCAGTTGAGATTGGCGAGGTCTCTTTGAGTATGGGGGTGTGTGAAGTGAAACCTGATGAATCTTTTGAGACATTCTTTAAGCGCTCCGATGCCGCCCTCTACAGGGCTAAACTCAATGGTAAAGACCAAATAGTAGTCGGTTAAGCTACCTCTGTTTCACCCCTGTTGTGTCTCTTACTATTAACTCCGGTTGTATAAAGATTTGTTCAAACGGCTTATTGGGTTGTTTGATGCGTTGTAAAAGAAAATCGACACTCTTTTTGGCGATTTCTTGGATGTCTTGCTTTACAGTGGTGAGGGGCTTTTCGAGTAAAGAGGCATACATCACATCATCATAACCCGCTATAGAAATATCTTGTGGGACTTTTAACCCTAACTGTGAAGCCGCCTTTTTAGCCCCCAATGCCAGAACGTCGTTAATGCCAATAATTGCATCGGGCAATTTATCCTTTTGTAAAATATTCATGGTGGCACGGTAGCCTTCAAAGTAGGTGGGTTGACTACAGTGGAAGATGTTAGCGGGATTGTTCTCTAAATGAGCTTCACTATAGGCGTGAAGGTATCCCTCAATTCTGTCTTTGTTAATCGGTGCTTCGCGATCTGCTCCGATTAAAAAGACAATCTCACGGTGACCGAGCTCCAAAAGATACCGGGTTAACTGGAAACTCCCTTTGGCATAGTCGGTTAAAACCCTGTCAGATTCTATTGCAGGGTAGTAGGAGACCGAGAAAAGGAGGGGAACATTATTTTTCTTGTAGATCCTAAAAAGGGAGAAATCTTCGGGGATTTTTTGGGTAGGTACAACTATAACTCCGTCAACTTTGCGGTTTAAAAATACCCCTAGATTTTCATTCTCCTTATCGTGGTTGTCGTCACTGGTAGAGACTATGAGGGAGTACCCTTTATTGCGTGCCGCCACGCTGATGTGATGGACCAGTGACCCAAAGAAGGGGTTTTCAATATCGGTTATGAGGAGCCCTAGAGTGCTGGTTTTTTGGAGGGCTAGACTTCTAGCAATTGAGTTGGGGACGTAGCCTAACTCCTTGGCTATCCTTAAAACCCTTTCACGGGTTTGTTTATTTACCCCGGGACGGTTGTTTATAACGAGCGATACGGTTGCTTCTGAACAGTTAGCTTTTTTAGCCACATCTTTAAGTGTCATTAAGAACCCCTTCTTTAATACGTTTTAAAATTATGAGAGCTAATTTGGTAATTGTCAACGTAAAAATTAAATTGTTTTTGGGTTAAGTATAAAGGCTCTATTAAATAATTTGTTTAGCTATAAGAAGATATAATTAACAGATTTTTATTGACATTTCTTGACAACAGCGGTTAGAATTGTTTAAAGCGCTTTAAATAAAGCGAAGGAGGGTTTCATGAAGAAAAAGATTTTATTAGTTTTTTTAATTGCTCTAGTGTGCTTAACATTGCCTCTAGTAGCAAAAGGTGGGAAAGAGGCGAAGGGTTCAATGAAGTTCGCCTTCTCTATTATGCAATTAGATAACCCCTATTTTATTGCAGTGAAACAAGGCTTCGAAGACCGCTGTAAAGAGCTCGGTGTAGAGGCTATTATAGTCGATGCCCGCTACGACGTGGCTAAGCAGGTAAGTGACGTAGAAAACCTTATTATGCAAAATGTTGATGGGATGATGATTGCTCCTATCGACCAGAATGCCCTGCAGCCGTTAGTTGAAACTGCCAAAGCACAGGGAATTGCTGTAGTTGCAGAAGCTCAGCCGATTGACAACGCCCACGGAATGCACATCGTCAACGAATACGAGTATGGCGTGGCGATTGGAACCAATGCAGCCCAGTGGATCAATGAGAAACTAGGGGGAAAAGCTGAAGTCATTATTATCAGCCAAGATAACGTTGAGCCCGTTATTCAACGGGGTAATGGTATTGAAGATACTATTTTGAAATTAGCTCCGGGTTCCAAGATTGTGGCCCGCCAAGCAGGCGATACCCCTGAGCTGGGCATGAAGATCGTCGAGAGCGTTCTCCAGACGCACCCCAATGTAAAGGTAATAACCGGGAATAACGATTCGGGTGCACTCGGTGGTTACGAAGCTGTCAAAGCCCTTGGTAAGGCCACCGCCGACTTCTACGTAGGTGGCGGGGACGCTACCGCTGAAGCTCTGGCTAAGATGAAAGAGCCCAACTCTGTCTACCGGGCAACTGTCGACATTCTCCCCTACGATACCGGGGCGGCTGTCGCCGATATGCTCTACCGTTTTAAGACCGAAGGGTTCCCAAAAGAGCAAGAAGTTGTCTACTTCCCCATGAAACCGGTCTGGCAAGAAGACGTACTAAGTGGTAAATTTGGAAATTAAGAGAGAGAGAGATGTTCTGTGGGGGGCCCTTTGGGCTTCCCCACATTTTCGATGAGGGGTCTATGGGTACAGATTTACTGAAAATTCAAAACTTAGAGAAAAATTACGGTGGAGTACACGCCTTAGCAGGCGTTTCTTTCTCAATAAAGAGGGGCGAGACCCACGCGATCGTCGGTGAAAATGGGGCGGGAAAATCGACTTTAATTAAAATATTAACCGGTGCAGTCCCTCCCACGTCGGGAACAATTATTTATGACGGTGTGTCCTATGCGCAAATGGAGCCACGTCAAGCACTCGATTTAGGGATAGTTGCTATCTACCAAGAACTCAACCTTATCCCTTCATTGACGGTATCAGAAAATATCTTCTTTGGCTGTGAACTGACCAAAGGGCTATTTCGTGATACTGCCACTATGCACAAAGAGACCGTGCGCATGTGTTCTGAAATGGGGGTAAAAATACCACCCGATAAAAAAATAAGTGAATTGGGGATGGCTTACAAACAGATTGTTGAAATCGTCAAAGCGATCTCCAAGAATGCAAAACTCCTCATTATGGATGAGCCTACAGCTTCACTAACCGACAACGAAACCGAAGCAATGTTTGAGATTGTCGAACGGTTAAAAAAGCGGGGCGTCACAATAATCTATATTACCCACCGATTGGAGGAGATCTTCACCCTTTGCGACCGAGTTACGGTGATGCGCGATGGTGCTTATATCGACACCTTGGCAATTCCAGCTACCGATAAAAACCAGATTATGGAACTAATGGTGGGCAGGGAACTTGTCAACGATTATCCGGAGCGCCAAAGGCCGATCGGTAAAGCTGT
>JBAYSE010000132.1:0-4619 GCA_041676265.1 Sphaerochaetaceae bacterium | reverse complement strand
GGTGTCCTATTGACTCAATTTTCATGGAAGACACATACCAAGAACCCCACCTTGAAGCACTAAACGTCGCCTTTGGCCAACAAGAGGAGCGCCTCAGGGAGCAACAACGCCTCCCGTTTGAAAACAAGGGGAGTATTAGCGACTACTTCTATTTCAGGAAACACACAAGTGACTTCATGCAAGAGATGAATCGCTCGGGCGCTCTCATTATAGAAAACTGGATAAAAAATTAAAACTTAAGAAAATATAATTTTTTCTTTTTATAGTTGCTCTTTTTCACTATATTTTTAGATTTTTCGTAGTACAATATAAAAAAATAGACCGGAGGTAAATATGGCACAATACAGAGATGAACACGACCTTTTGGGATTTAAAAAAGTTCCCCAGGAAGCTTACTATGGTATCCAGACCGTGCGGGCATTGGAGAATTTCCAAATATCAAAAACGCCAATCTCCTCTTTCCCCAATTTAATAAAAGCCCTCGGTTATATCAAAAAGGCAACAGCTTTGACTAATGCCACATTTAATATCCTCTCTAAAGAGAAACTTGAGGCGATTAGTAAAGCTTGCGATGAAGTCATTAGTGGCCAACTCCTCGATCAGTTCCCCATAGATGCCATTCAAGGAGGGGCGGGGACTTCGGTTAACATGAATGCCAACGAAGTGATAGCCAATCGGGCCTTAGAATTCCTTGGAAAAACCAAAGGGGACTACCTCTATATCCACCCTAACAACCACGTTAACCTCTCACAGTCGACCAATGATGTCTACCCTACTGCTTTGCGCCTGGCATTGATTTGGCAACTGGGGGGACTCAAAAAAGCGTTGAAGAAGGTTCAAAAAGCCCTCGCTGCTAAAGGACAAGAGTTCAGTGATGTTTTGAAGATGGGCCGCACCCAACTACAGGATGCTGTCCCCATGACCCTCGGCCAAGAATTTGCAGCATGGGCCCTCATGATAAAAGTTGAGCTAGGTAATTTAGATAAGAAAGTGAAACTCTTGCATGAGGTAAATATGGGGGCAACCGCGATTGGAACCGGCATCACCGCCCCTCAGGGGTTTGCCAAAGCGGTCACCAAACAGTTAGCTCAACTCACAGGCCTCCCCCTAACCTTAGCCGGCGACCTTTTCAAAGCGACACAAGACCCCTCAGATTTTGTCGAGATTTCGGCTCTCCTTAAGAAAATTGCCCTCAAGGTCTCTAAGATTAGCAACGATTTACGCCTCCTCTCGAGTGGGCCACGGGCCGGCCTCAGTGAGATAAACCTCCCGCCAATGCAGCCGGGCTCTTCAATTATGCCGGGTAAAGTGAACCCGGTAATCCCCGAAGTGGTCACCCAAGTGGCCTTCGAGACCCTTGGTAACGATTTAACGATTACCATGGCAGCGGAAGCCGGTCAATTGGAGCTGAATGTGATGGAACCTATTATCGCTTTTAAGCTCTTCAGCTCAATAGACCATCTCACTAATGTGCTTAATACACTAACCGATAGATGTATTGTCGGAATTACCGCCAATCGGGAAAATTGCAGAGCTATGGTGGAGCACAGTATCGGCTTAGTCACCGCTTTAGTGCCTGTCTTAGGGTATGAAACTTGCTCAGATATCGCTAAAAAAGCACAACAAACCGGAGGTTCGGTCTATCAAATTGTTTTAGATGAGGGGCACCTCTCCAAAGAGGCGCTCGATAAACTACTCACCCCGGAAGCGATGTTTTAGTAAGTTTTAGCAGATAGTGACAGTAAGCGGGGCTGCTTTAAAGCAGCCCCCCTCAGTTTACATCAATTCTCCAACATTCTTGTAGAAGTTCATTCTCCGCTTAGCATCTTCTTCGGCTAAAGCAAACAACTCTTCGGCTCTCTCCGGGTTGGTCTTGTAAAGGGTAGAGTAACGTCTCTCACTCTTAATAAATTCTTGGTAGTCACCTTTAAGCTGACGCACATCCCAAGAGAAGCGCTTGCCCTCTTCCAAGGCGGGGTTGAACCTAAAGAGGGGCCAGTAGCCAACCTCAACCGCCTCTTTCTGGATAACCTGACTCTTCATCATATTAATCCCATGGTTGATACACGGCGAGTAACAGAAGACGATTGAGGGGCCATTGTAGGCAATTGCCTCTTGGAGGGCCTTTTGAGCATGTAGACGGTTAGCACCAAGTGAGATTGAAGCCACATAGACTTGACCATAACTCATCATCATGAAGCCCATGTTCTTCTTACCCCGCTCCATACCGGAATTGGCAAACTTGGCTACAGCCGCAATCGGAGTGGCTTTAGAGGCTTGGCCTCCCGTATTGGAGTATACTTCAGTGTCCAACACTAGGATGTTTATGTTCTTACCGGAAGCTACGACGTGGTCAACACCGCCATAGCCAATATCGTAAGCCCATCCATCACCTCCGAAGGACCAGATGTGCTTCTCACTGAAGTAGTCTTTCAGTTCAACAATTTTACGCAGTAGCTCAGCGGCTTCCCCTTTAGACTCTTTAACTGCGGCATCAAGGAGAGCTTGGCTCTTATCTTGAGCTTTCAAAGAGGCTTCACTCGTGTCGCTCCAGAGGTCCAGATTGTTTTTCAAGGCTGCGGTTAACTCAGCCGTAGTACCCACTTCAAGGAGTCTGTCAATTGCACTCTTCAGTTGGCGACGGTTAGAGTCGACTGCTAAGCGCATCCCCAGACCATACTCGGCGTTATCTTCAAAAAGTGAGTTACCCCACGCCGGTCCGCGCCCATCTCTACGCTGAGCGTAGGGGGTGGTAGGGAAGGTGCCGCCATAGATAGAGGAACAACCGGTCGCATTGGCCACAATCATCCGCTCGCCACAAATCTGGGAGACTAGCTTAATGTAGGGGGTCTCGCCACAACCGGCACACGCCCCTGAGAACTCAAAGAGCGGTTTCTTAAACTGCATCCCCTTAATTGTGTCGATTGAAATACCATCAGTGACATCGTCGGGGAGGGCATCAAAGAATTCAGAAAACTTAGTTTCGCCGGCGTCCCGCTCTGCCTGGAGAGGCCTAAATTCGAGCGATTTAACCTTAGTGGGACAGGTTTCAATACAGACACCACACCCCTGACAATCTTCCGGGTAGACCTGAATCTTAAATTGTAATTCACGGTCATTTTTCGTGTTTGACTTGAGGGTATGAAACCCTTCGGGTGCACCCACGAGGTCTTGGGGGTCAATCTGTTTAGCCCTAATAGCGGCATGCGGACAAGACTGTACACACTGGTTACACTGGATACAGTTTTCACTGAGCCAGTGGGGGATGAAAGGCGCAACGCCCCTCTTCTCTAAGCGAGCTGTGTTAATAGGCAGTGTCCCATCAAAACTCATCTTAGAAACAGGGATATCGTTCCCTTTGAGATGCATAATAGGCTCGATAATATCCTTAGCATAGTCGCTGGCATCTTCGCCGATTAGTTTTTTGGGTACAAAAGCCTTGCCTACTTTGGCTCTCACTTCAACCTTAGTGAGAGCATCTGAAGCGCCATCTACGGCTGCCCAGTTCATGTTAACAATATCTTCACCTTTAGCCCCAAAGGTTTTCTTAATGGCGCCTTTAATGAGGGCAATCGCCTCTTCTTCAGGGAAAATACCTGAAATTTTGAAGAAGGCCGCCTGCATGACGGTGTTGATCCTCGTCCCGAGACCGACACTGTCGGCAATTTTTAAAGCATCAATATTGTAGAACCTGATCTTCTTATCGATAATCTGTTGTTGTTCCTCGGCTGTTAGGTGCTCAAAAACCTCATCACTGGGGATCTGTGAGTTGAGGAGGAAAACTCCCCCCTCTTTAAGGGGAGACAACATATCGTAGCGACCAATATAGGCAGGGTTGTGACAAGCTACAAAGTTGGCGCTGTCGATTAGCCACGGCATATTTACCGAGCTCTTACCAAACCTCAGGTGACTGATGGTAATCCCTCCGGACTTTTTAGAGTCGTAGGAGAAGTAGGCTTGGGCATTCATATCGGTATTTTCACCGATTATTTTAATTGAGTCTTTATTGGCACCAACGGTACCATCAGAACCAAGGCCCCAGAACATACAGGAGACAACATCCTCCGGAGAGACATCTATCTTCTCTTTTATGGGAATACTTAAATGGGTAACGTCGTCGTTGATTCCGACTGTGAAGCTGTGCCAATTGCCATTCTCCAAATGGTCGAATACGGCTTTAGCATGGCTAGGGGTAAAGTCCTTACTCGATAACCCGTAGCGCCCGCCAATCACCGAGATATCGGTTCTCTCCATTTGTGACAGGGCAGTGACAACATCCAAGTAGAGGGGCTCTCCAATTGATCCCGGCTCTTTGGTCTTGTCTAGAACAGCAATCTTCTTAACTGATGCAGGAATTGCGGCCACAAAGTCTTTGGCTGAGAAGGGGCGGTAGAGGCGAACTTTTAAGAGCCCAACTTTTTCACCCCTCTTATTGAGGTAATCGACTACCCAATCAAAGGTATCGAGAACACTACCCATTCCAATCACAATCCGCTCGGCGTTAGCATCTCCTACATAGTCAAAGAGGTGGTATTGGCGACCGGTAAGTTTTGCGACCTTATCCATGTACTCTTGGACGATGGCAGGCACCGCATCGTAATATTTATTGACAGTCTCTC
>JBAYSE010000131.1:0-4638 GCA_041676265.1 Sphaerochaetaceae bacterium | reverse complement strand
TTTAGACCCTACATCAAAAGTCATGGATTCCCTTATGAAGCTTGAGCTCCCTAGCGGAGTCGATGTAGAGATTAGACAGTAAGAGTTGAGGTAAGAGATGTTAGGGCTTATTGGGAAAAAATTGGGAATGACGCAGGTCTTTGATGCCAATGGGCGTCTGATTCCCGTAACAGTTATAAAGATTGAAGATAACGTGGTTATTGAGAACCGAACTGTTGAGAAAAATGGTTACGATGCCTGTGTGCTCGGTTCTTTTGACAAGAAGAAGAGTCAAACCACTAAGCCATATGCAGGTCAATTTAAAGATGTTGGCGAGGTTAAGAAAACCTTGGTAGAAATCCGAGATTTCGGAAAAGAAGCCGCCGTGGGCGATGTCCTCGGTGTTGATCTCTTTAAAGATGTTCTGTTTGTCGATGTGGTGGGAACCTCTAAAGGTAAAGGGTTCCAGGGCGGAGTTAAGCGTCACGGTTTTGCGGGCGGGCGCGCTACCCACGGATCTAAGTTCCATCGTGGCATTGGTGGCACAGCAATGTCAGCTACCCCTTCCAGAGTTTTTAAAGGGACTAGGATGCCGGGTAGGATGGGAACGGACCGCGTTACTGTACAAAACCTGCGTGTTGTGAAAATTGATGAAGAGTTGAAAGTTCTTTTGGTGAAAGGAGCTGTTCCCGGTCCCGCACAGGGCACTGTCATCGTGAGAAGAGCGAAGAAGAAGTAGAGGCGAAAGATGAAAACAAAGGTCTTTTCAACAACAGGTGAGGAATTACGAAGCATTACCCTCAACGACGATGTTTTTAAGCGGGAAGTAAGCAACGGTTCAATTTACAACGCTTTGAACAATGAGCTGGCTAACCGCAGAGTTGGCACCGCCTCAACAAAAACACGTGGTGAAGTTAACTACAGTAATGTCAAGCCTTACCGTCAAAAAGGGACAGGTAATGCCCGTGCCGGTGATAAGAAGTCGCCAATTTGGGTTGGCGGAGGTACCATTTTTGGTCCTAAGCCTCGCGATTATAGTTACACCCTTCCAAAGAAAGTTAAACGGTTAGCGATGAAGTCGTTGCTCTCCCTCTCCATAGAGGAAAAGAGATTGACAGTCGTTGAGGATTTTACTATCGAGAGTGGTAAAACTAGAGATTTGGCGAAAATTTTAGATAATTTTGTTAAAGAGAAAAAAAGAACTCTTCTCATATTGAAAGATGATGATGAGATGATGCGACGCGCTGCTCGCAATATCCCTTATCTTAAAGTGCAGTCCTTCAACAGACTCTCTGCTAAAGAACTGCTCTATGGAAGGAAGATATTGGTCTTAGAGGGTGCAGCTAAAAATCTCAACGAGTTCTATAGCGAAAAGCAAGGGGTCTGATGTGAGAGCTGATCAAATTATCATACAACCCGTGTTGACGGAAAAGTCAAATATGGCGCGCGAGATGGAAAATAAGAGGTATACCTTTAAAGTCCACCCCAGTGCCAATAAGTTTGAGATTATGGCTGCGGTAAAAGAGTTATTCTCGGTCACTCCGATTAAGTGCAACATCATAAATGCTAAGGGTAAGACACGGTACACCCGTACCCGCAGCGGTTATGTTGCCGGTACTACCGGAGATTGGAAAAAAGCTATTGTGACATTGAGTAAAGGCGATGTCATTCAGGCGATTGAAGGTGTTTAGGAGGTAGTTATGGCATTAAAGAAGTATAAACCACATACTCCTGGTCTTCGCCAGAAGACAACCTTGGTTTTTGATGAAATAACTACCTGTGGCAGTGAGAAGTCACTCACCAAGAAATTGTCGAAGAAGGGTGGTCGCGATAGCCAGGGGAGAATTAGTGTCCGTCGCCGTGGTGGTGGTCACAAGAGGGCCTACAGGGTAATCGATTTTAAACGAAACAAAATTGGTATTCCAGGAACTATTAAGAGTATCGAGTACGATCCCAATAGGAGTGCCAATATTGCCCTCGTGTTCTACGCCGATGGCGAGAAGCGCTACATCTTAGCCCCTAAAGGGATTACCGTAGGGACTAAAATACTCAGTGGTCCTGAAGCTCCGCTGACAATTGGTAATGCCCTTCCTCTGAAAAATATTCCGATGGGGTTGCCAATCCACAATGTTGAATTGCAACTTGGCAAAGGGGGGCAACTTGTGCGTAGCGCCGGCCTAAGTGCCACTATAGTGGCTAAAGAGGGCGATTATGTGACCCTGCGTCTCCCTTCCGGTGAAGCCCGGATGGTCTTTGCGGAGTGTTTTGCAACGCTCGGCTCACTAGGAAATGAAGATCATATGAACGTGACCCTGGGGAAAGCCGGTCGTTCCAGATGGTTGGGAAGACGACCCAAAGTTCGTGGTGTAGCTATGAACCCGATTGACCACCCACATGGTGGTGGAGAGGGGAAATCCTCCTCCGGGCGTCACCCAGTGACACCTTGGGGTCAGTTGACCAAAGGGCGTAAGACCCGCAAGAAGAGCAAGCCTTCAAGCAACTTTATTGTTAAGAAGCGCAGTTAGGAGTAGAGAAAGTGGCTAGATCAATTAAAAAAGGTCCATTTATCGAGAAAAGCCTTTATAAGAGGATTTCGGATGCTAATAAAGCAGGGCAAAAACCGATGATTAAGACATACTCACGCACCTCAACGATTATTCCTGAGATGGTTGGTCATACGATCTCTGTTTACAATGGAAAGACTTGGGTGCCTGTTTTCGTAACAGAAAACCTAGTTGGACACAAACTGGGTGAGTTTGCCCCCACGCGAATTTTCCGCGGGCATGCTGCTTCTGACAAGAAGGTAAGGAAATAGTAGGTGTGAAGATGGAAGTGAAGAAAGGATTTAAGGCTAGTGCGAAGTATTTGCAAGTTTCTCCCATTAAAGTACGTCCTGTTGCCAACCTAGTGAGAAGCAAACCATATATCGAGGCAATAGCCATTCTGGAGGCAATGCCCCAGAAAGGGGCCTCTTTGATTAAGAAAGTTGTCCAATCGGCGGCTGCCAATGCTTTGAGTCAGAACAAACGGTTAGATGAGGAGCAATTGGTAGTCTCTCAACTTTATGTGGATGAGGGCCCCCGTTTAAAACGGGTCTGGGCGCGTTCACATGGTAGGCGTGACATTCTCTTAAAGAGGCAGTGCCATATAACTGTCGTACTAGATGAAAAGGTGGATAAGTAATGGGTCAGAAAGTAAATCCAATTGGACTTCGTTTGGGAGTCAATAAAACTTGGAAATCTAAATGGTATGTTGATCCTCGCGATTATGCGGAAACCCTCCATGAGGATTTAAAGTTAAGAGACGTTTTACTCAGTTGTCCTGAAGTACAGGGTGCTGAGATTTCTGATGTTGAAATTGTGCGTAAGCCACAAAGAATCTCATTGACAATCTCTACGAGCCGCCCTGGTATTATTATTGGCTCAAAAGGGGCCAATGTTGAGAAACTTGGGGCGAGACTGCAAGCTTTAACCGACAAAAAGGTCCAAATTAAGATTAAAGAGATTAAGAAACCTGAGGCCGATGCCCAGCTGATAGCGGCAAACATTGCCCGCCAACTAAGGGGACGTGGTAGTCACCGCAGAGCCATGAAGATGGCGGTCTCAAAAGCTATGCAGGCCGGTGCCCAAGGGATCAAAATTAAAGTTTCTGGCCGTCTAGGCGGTAAAGAAATTGCCGGTTCTGAGTGGGTTAAAGAGGGACGCGTCCCCCTGCATACCCTTCGAAGCGATATCGACTATGGATTTGCTCCGGCTAACACCACCTTTGGAATTATTGGGGTGAAGGTTTGGGTATATAATGGAGAGATTTTAGAGAAATCGAAAAAAGACGACGCTGGTCTTCTAGTGAAGAAAACCCCTAGAGAGCGACTAGAGTCGACTGAGACGAGGAGTTAGTACAACATGCTGAGTCCAAAAAGAGTCAAATATAGAAAAATGCAACGGGGAAAAACCGATGGAGTAGCCCAAAGAGGAAACTTCCTGGCTTTTGGCGAATACGGTCTAATTGCCGAGGAGCCGAAGTGGATTACCAACCGTCAGATTGAAGCCGCCAGGATTGCCATGACCCGCCACATTAAGCGTGGTGGTAAGGTGTGGATCAGAATTTTCCCCCATATGCCGTATACAAAGAAACCGGCCGAAACTCGCCAAGGAAAGGGGAAAGGAAACCCTGAAGGGTGGGTGGCTGTTGTTAAAACAGGAACTGTTATGTTTGAGATGGGAGGAATTGAAGAGGGCTTAGCCCGTGAAGCACTGCGCCTAGCTGCCTCTAAGCTCCCCATCAAAACGAAGTTCATTATGAGAAGAGAAGTGGAGTAAATTATGAAGAACTCATACGCTGATTTAACCTATGCAGAATTGGTAGCCAAGCGAGATGAACTTCGCCAAGAGGCCCTAAAGTTAAGAATGGCCAAGGTGTTGGGGCATGTAGAGAATCCGTTAGCAATTAGGACGACTCGTCGCAATATTGCCCGGCTCAACACAATGATTCATGAGTATGCTCTGGGCATACGCAAGAGATCGAAGTAAGTGAGGTTTGCGTCTAATGGAAAGTAATAAAAAAAGATTCACCGGTTTGGTGGTTAGCGACAAGATGGACAAAACCATTGTTGTGTCAATTTCTGATAGAAGATTGCATCCTCTTTATAAGAAATATGTG
>JBAYSE010000130.1:0-4647 GCA_041676265.1 Sphaerochaetaceae bacterium | reverse complement strand
CGGAGCTGCAAACTCTCCTTGGGGAAGATCTAAAAACTATTTCAAAACAGGTGAATAAATGGTACTGTAATCACTGAACAATTTTAGCCTTTTTAAGGTACTGTTTTCACTGAACGTTCACACCCTATTACACCAAAGGAGCAATATGGCTAATAGAGAAAATAATACACGCTTCTCTCCCACAAAAGAGGCGTTAATCTTAGATTTTGCAGAACATTTGAAATATAGTTTGGATGCTTACGAGTACCACAACACCAGCGTCGCCCGTTACACAGCCCTAGCTCTCACTATCCGCGACAGAATAATCCACCAATGGTTCCAAAGTCGCTCAACCCAGAAAATAGCCGGCGCCAAAAGGGTCTACTACCTCTCCCTTGAATTCCTCATGGGACGGGCAATGACCAACAACGTTATCAACCTTAACTTGGAAAAAGAGGTCAGGGCTGCCGTTAGAGACCTTGGCTACACTTGGGAAGAGTTTATCGAAGTAGAACCCGATGCCGGTCTCGGTAACGGAGGTCTCGGCCGATTGGCCGCCTGCTTCTTGGACTCCCTAGCCACCTTAGATATCCCCTCAATGGGATACGGTATCCGTTACAACTACGGAATTTTCCGTCAAAGTATGCGTAACGGGTGGCAAACTGAGCACCCCGACAACTGGTTACGCTACGGTAACCCCTGGGAAATTGCCCGTGAAGACCGCCGCTACACTGTCCACTTCGGCGGTGAAGTACAGATGATCCATGAGAAAGGGAGAGACCAATACAAGTGGCTCAGTAAGGAACAGGTACAAGGAATCGCCTACGACATGCCAATCGTCGGCTACGGTGGCTCTACCATCAACACCCTGCGCTTGTGGAGTGCCAAAGCTACAGAAGAGTTCAACTTCCAAGAGTTTAATGAAGGGGACTACGTGGAGGCAGTGCGCTCCAAAATATTGGCTGAAAACCTAAGTCAAGTCCTCTACCCCAACGATACCCTCTACATGGGTAAAGAGTTACGCTTGAAACAGCAATACTTCTTTGTTGCCTGCTCGCTAGCCGACATTATTAAGCGTTTTAAATGGTCAAATGAGCCTTGGAGCGAATTCCCCAACTATGCAGCTATCCAACTAAACGATACCCATCCCTCACTCTCTATCCCCGAATTGATGCGCATCCTAGTCGATATCGAAAACTTGGAATGGGATGAAGCTTGGGAGATAACTGTTAAAACTATGGGGTACACAAACCACACATTAATGCCTGAAGCCTTAGAAAAATGGCCTCTTGAAATGCTTGAATCGATTCTGCCCCGCCACCTGCAAATCATTTTTGAGATTAACAAGCGGTTCTTGCAACGAGCTATCGCCTTCTTCCCCTACAACAGTGCAGCTATTGAGCGCTTGAGTATTGTCCAAGAGGGACCCTCTAAACAGATCAGGATGGCGAACCTCTCAATTATTGGTTCCCACTCTACCAATGGGGTGGCACAGCTCCACTCGCGCCTCTTAAAAGAGAGGATGTTCCCGGAATTTGCCACAGTTTTCCCCGACAGATTCAATAATAAAACCAACGGTATCACTCAAAGGCGCTGGTTGCTCGACTCCAATCCCCTCTTAGCGGCTAAAATCAGCGAAGCTATCGGGGATAATTGGATTACCGATTACAGTCAGATTGCAAAGTTGAAACCTTTTGCCGATGATAAGCGTTTTAGAGACGATTTCTTGACAATCAAACAGAAAAACAAAGAGCGTGCCGCCGCCTTTATCAAACACGACTGTGGTATCACCCTCAACCCTGACACCATGTTTTCTGTCCAAGTTAAGCGAATTCATGAGTACAAACGACAGCTCTTAAATGCCCTAAACCTCATCATGCTCTACCGAAAAGTAAAGAATGGAGAGGGTGAGAATATTCCGCCCACAACCTTCATCTTTGGGGGCAAGGCTGCCCCGGGATATGTTAACGCCAAGCTGATTATCAAACTTATCGGCAACATTGCCAAATCGATTAACAACGATAAGGATGTCAATCAGATTCTCAATGTCCACTTCTTGCCCAATTACAGGGTTACCATGGCTGAATACCTAATTCCTGCCAGTGACCTCTCTGAACAAATTTCCACAGCCGGCTTTGAAGCCTCAGGAACGGGTAATATGAAGTTTATGTGCAATGGGGCGCTAACCATTGGAACCATGGATGGAGCCACTGTGGAGATGGCTGAAGAGGTTGGCCAACAGGAAATGTTCATTTTCGGTCACTCAGCACAGGAAATTGCCGAGCTAAGCCAAGGCTACGACCCCTACGACTGGATTAAAGGGGATGCTGAAATCAAGGGGGCTTTAGACCTACTCCTCTCGGGGTACTTTAACATGATGGAAGGGGATATTTTTGAACCGTTAAAACAGGCCCTTTTACACGATGACAGGTATTTCCATCTAGCCGACTTAAGGGACTACAGCGATAAGAGGGAAGAGGCTTTTAGGCTCTACTTAAACGACAAGCAACTGTGGGCTAAAAAAGCAATTCTCAATATTGCGGCTTCCGGTAAATTCTCCAGCGACCGCACTATTATGGAGTATACCAATGAGATATGGAAGGCGAAACGCTTCCCCATTGCCCGTGATGAGTCCTCTAGCTCTACCTTGAACAGTGCCCGTCGGCGTAAGTAACTAGCCTAAAAAAGGGACAACCTTGGTTATCCACGTCCCCAATGCACTAAAAATGGGGGCAAATAACAGGGCGGGGATAAAATTGCCCGTTTTAAACTCTTTGACCTTGATTAAGCCGAAGGCAATCATGATTAACAAGACTCCGCCCGCCGCAGAGAGTTCCGTCAAACCCGCTTCTCCTAAAAGTGGGGCCAGATAGCTCCCCCCCAAGGTGAAAAATCCTTGGTAGAGCAAAACAACAAGTGCAGAGCCCATCACTCCGATACCGTAGACCGCCGCAAAAATAATTGCCATAGCGCCGTCCATCACCGACTTGATTAAAATAAGGGTGTAATCGCCTTGTGTTCCGGCAGAAATAGACCCAACGACGGCCATCGCCCCTGAACAGAAAAGGAGCGAAGCGTTCAGGAAGCCACGGGCAAAAAGAGAGCCCCCTTCCTCGGCAACAGCCCCTCTTTTAGAGCGGTTCGTACGCCTCTCCATCCAGTGTCCTAAACGGAGGATTCCGTTTTCAATGCCCACCTTGTAGCCAACGAACCCACCAACAACCACCGAAAAAAGGAGAATCAAATAACTCCTGGTAGCCATGGCCATTTGGATCCCGATAACAATGGTAATCAACCCCGAACTGGCATAGACCACCTCTTTAAAGTTATCTTTTAAGCGTGAACCTACCAAGAGACCTATCAGAGTCCCTGCAATAATGGCAATACAGTTAATATAAACGGCAATCATGTTTCGCAGTATAATCAGATTGGCATTGTTTTGGCAATCATGCTAATGTTGGCTCATGGAAACAGTTTTACTAGCCGCCGGTAAAGGCCAGCGGATGGGTGTGAGTAAACTCCTCCTCTCTTACCAAGGAAAACCCCTTTTAGCCCACGCCCTTGAGGCTTCTCTAGAGGGTTCTTCGAGGGTCATCATTGTCACCGGATCCTGGCGCCAAGCGATAGAAGCGGTAATCGCCCCTTATAAACAGCAATTCCCCGAAAAACTGATTATTGTCCACAATGCACACCCTGAGAGGGGACAATTTTACTCAACGCAGATTGGGGTATCTTACCTATCACCAGAGACCCACTTCTTTCTAGCCTTGGCTGACCTGCCCTTGATAAAAGGGGACCACTACCGTCAATTAGCAAAAGAATTAAATGGATGGGAAGGGGTGCGTCCGTTCTACAAAGGAAACCCCGGTCACCCGGTATTGTGCTGTAAAACCCTCGCCAAAGCGCTTCTAGAGGCTCCATTTTCAACTTCTGTCCACCAAATAATAGAGGGACGCAGGATAAAACCTTTCCTAAGTGAAGACCCTGCCTGGACTACCGATATTGACACTCCCGAGTCCTACCGCCATTTCATTAACCACTGGGACTCGTCAGGGTAATTCCCCCTCCCTCTCCCTTGGCACAGACAGTCTGACCCTCACTAAATTCTCCCGCCAGGATTTTGCTCGCCAACTGATTTTCAATTAAATCTTGAATTGCCCGCTTCACCGGCCTGGCGCCAAAACTTGGATTATAACCGGCCTCTGCCAGTGTATCCAAAGCAGAGTCATCCCACTCCAATTTGAGGGACCTTTTTTCCAGCCGCCCTTTCAAGAGATCCAGCTGTAACTCAACAATTCGTCTAATCTGCTCCCTCTCCAATCTGTGGAAGACAATAATCTCATCTATCCGGTTGATAAACTCAGGTTTAAAGGCTTTGGAGATGACCAACTCAACAGCTGCTTTAGCCTCGGCAAAAGTGGTGGCATTCAGTAAAAGATCGCTACCTAAGTTACTCGTCATAATAATTATAGTGTTGGTAAAATCTACCACACGCCCTTGCCCATCGGTGAGACGCCCGTCATCTAGCACTTGTAGCAAAACATTGAAGACATCGGGGTGGGCTTTTTCTACCTCATCAAAGAGGATAACGGAATAGGGACGCCGACGAACAACTTCGGTAAGTTGTCCCCCTTGGTCGTAACCCACATACCCCGGAGGCGCACCAAT
>JBAYSE010000129.1:0-4658 GCA_041676265.1 Sphaerochaetaceae bacterium | reverse complement strand
TCCATCTTCAAAGATTTTAAATCTTGGAAAGGAGATTTCTGTATAAACTCGTATAGAGCCGGCGCGTGCTATCCCAATTTCTTTGAACAAAAGTTCTCTGAATTCTTTGACCAGAGGTAGCGTGGCTAAAAAAACAGATGCCAAGCTTAGTTCATCTAGCTTCCTATAACTGGGGATTAGTCGGGCTTTCCGTCCTATTATGAATCTTTCCTCCCCCTTTTGCTCTGCATTAGGTTTTAAGTGCCCCTCAAATTCATCTAAAGACATTCCCAATAATTGGAATTTACTCTTGGCCATTATTCTTGCTCCTTCAAATTAATTATCCGCTTAGTTGAACTCAGTTCTACTAGAAGAGGCATTATTTGTAAGAAACACAAAGAACTAATTAAACTAAAAGGCTCTCAGCAGTTTTCCTGCCGAATTTTCGTCATTATAACACATAAATTGAAGCATAAGAAAATAACTCTCAAATTAACACTATTTATTATCATTATTATAACAACTTAGCATATATTCAGCTAAAACATTGTTTAATGAATATAGCTTTCCACTATTCCTCCCCATACACACACCCACCTCTAAACCCTTGGTTCTCGGCTATTGATATCAGGGGAGAGATTGTAGCTTTTAGTTTACTTTTAAAGATATTGAAATCTAATAAATTATTTTTACTGGTTTTGAGGTCAATTAAATGGGCTCAACTTCTCCCGTTCTACGCTTTGATCGTCCTGGAGAGTCTTAGGTGAACGCCATCTTACAAACAATATAATCGCCACTACAAAGAAAGGGATTCCTCCCACTAATCCAGCTATAGTGGGCCCTATTACTTGGTTAACCCCCTGTTTGACTAATAAGAGCGGTAGTGCTGCTCCGGCATTTACCGTTGAGTGGATCATGGCTGCAGGGATGACTGAATTCATCTTTATGGTGAAATAGCCCTCAATGATGCCTAAAAAGAGGCAGAAAACCACCATGGCTATTATCCCTAGGTAAGGGTAGAGGGGGTACTGATTGCCGTAATTGTGCCCCATGATGATCACAGGCGCATGCCATAGCCCCCAGATTACCCCTGAAATAACAAGAGAGGTTCTATCACTAAAGAGTTTTCTCAGCTTTGGCAGAAGATACCCTCTCCAACCGAGCTCTTCTCCAAGGGTGGGGATTATGTTTATCACGGGGCCGACCAGGGCAATTTGGGTAATGCCCAGAGCAACAATGCCAGGGGGGTATTGGCTTAAGTCAGGGTTGTAGTTTTGTGGAAAGAGGAGAAAGTAGAACAGTCCGCTGAAAAGTATTAGGAGGGTTGGCCCAAAGTAGATGCCCACGTATTTTTGAACATTGCCTTTAAAGTTGGGCTTGAGAAGCATATTCTTAAACCCCTCTTTAGTAATGACTCTGGTTAAGAGGCTAGCTATTGCTGGGGCAAACATCGCTCCGGTTAACAATATAATCGATCTCGGCTCTCCATAGGTGAGTCCCAAAAGTGGGATAAGCAGAAACAAAATCCAAGCAATACTAAATGCTAAAACGATAAACAAGACAATCTGACTCTTAATTTTCATGTTGGTTCACCTCTGAAGCGGGTCCCAGTTTTTGTAGATAACTGCGTCTATAAAAAGTGGGTGCTAAGCCCGTTTTAAGTTTAAACTGTTTACTGAAATGAAATTCACTTGAAAAGCTAAGTTTAGCGGCAATTTCTTTAACCGATAACTCTGTACAGGTAAGTAAAGCACTGGCGGCCTCTATCTTTAGTTTCATGTAGTACTTCATGGGAGTTTGGTTCATCCTCTTGGAGAAGAGGCGGATAAAGTAACTCTCGGTGAGATTTAACTCACTGGCTAGCTCTGTAAGGGTTAAAGTCCCCATCACATTCTTCTGCATAATCCGTAACGACCGCTCCAGGTGGCGGCTCTCTTTGTCACTGGAGGGACCTTTGGCACCATCTTGAAGGAGGAAAAGGAGCGAACAAAGCTGGTGACAGGCCGACTGGCGTCGGTTAAAAGAGGCACTCAGCCCTTTCTCCTTGATCTCCTCGAAGAAAAAACGGTAGTTAGTGCCAATGTGGAAGGGGGAATTTTTCTCTTGGAGCCTCAATAATTCACCTAATTCATCCTCCTCACCCTCAATCCTCAGTAGAATGGCATAATAGGTAACCGGGTCCTCAGCTTTTGCTCGAATGGTGTGGGTTGTGTGGGGCGCAGAGATAAACAAGGCCCCCGGAGAAATAGTATAGGTGGTCGGCCCATTGGTGAACTCCCCATCTCCCCCTAAAAAGTAGTGGATTTCAAATTCATCATCACTATGCGCGTGAGTTCGCCCATGCCAACGTAGCTCACTTTTGTTTCGCATCTGATAAACAAATACCGCATCCAAAATATCCATAAGTCAATTATATACATGGCAGTACAATTTTGTCTATTCAATATAATGCGGTGAGATAAGATACTTTGTATTACCTTATAGCTTGATGAGGAGGTCTTTAATGGCAATTGTAGCAGGAATAGATGTTGGCACCCAAAGTACAAAAGTTATCGTTTATGATACCGAGACAAAAACAATATTAGCTAGTACCAGTGCCCCCCATGATCTAATAAGTAAAGCCGATGGCTCCAGAGAGCAGGAAGCAGTTTGGTGGACCGATGCCATTACCGCTTGCTTTAACGCCATTGATGAGAGCATAAGGGGTAAAGTTGAGGCCATTGGCGTCTCGGGTCAACAACACGGCTTTGTCCCCGTAGATAAAGACGGAAAGGTGCTTTACTCCGTTAAGTTATGGAATGACACCTCGACTGCCACGGAGTGTGACGAGTTAACCGCTTGTGCCGGAGGCCCGGAATCTCTCTTAAACAACGAAGGGAACCTGATTCTTCCCGGTTATACTGCTTCCAAAATCCTCTGGTTCAAGAAAAACCATCCTGAAGCCTATAATCAAATGGCCCATATTCTCCTCCCCCACGATTATATCAACTACTGGTTAACAGGGAATACTGTCATGGAGTATGGGGATGCTTCAGGAACAGCACTGCTCGATATTAAAAGCCGCACTTGGTCGGCAAGAGTGGTCAAGTGTATCGATAGCACCAGAGACTTAATGGCGACATTACCCACCTTAATTGAAGCTCACATGCCCAGTGGCCACCTCACCGGAAAAACTGCTAAAATTTTGGGACTCAGGGAAGGCATTGTTATCTCTTCGGGCGGCGGAGATAACATGATGGGAGCCATTGGTACGGGAACGGTTAGTGATGGGACCCTGACCATGAGTTTAGGGACCTCCGGTACCATTTTTGGAGCTTCAGACAAACCAATTATTGACAACCAGGGGCTCTTGGCAGCCTTCTGCTCATCGACAGGGAATTGGCTACCTCTCCTGTGTACCATGAATTGCACAGTTGCTAGTGAAGTCACCCGAGAACTTTTCAAGAAAGGGGTCAAAGAGTTTGATGCCTACGCCAGTGAAGCTCCCATTGGGTGTGAGGGGGTGGTTATGCTCCCCTACTTCAATGGGGAGCGCACCCCGAACTACCCTAAAGGAAAGGGGTGCCTGATGGGCTTTGACCTTACCAATATGAGTGAGAAGAATATTAGCAGGGCGGCCCTTGAGTCGGCCATTTTCGGCTTAAAGCTGGGCTTAGATGCCTTTGATGCCTTGGGTTACGAAGCAAAAGAGATACGCCTCATTGGAGGCGGAGCTAAATCGGGAGTATGGCGGCAGATGGTCGCCGATGTGTGTAACTTACCGGTTGTAGTGCCTCAGATTACCGAAGCGGCCGCCTTTGGAGGGGCCCTCCAAGCCTATTGGTGCCTGTCAGGTGAAAAAGCCTCGATTGTCGATATTGTGAGTGAGCACGTTAAACTGGAACGTGAGTCGGCTTGTCTGCCAATTGCGGAAAATGTTAAGGAGTACGCCAAGGCGTACCGGAATTATAGAAAATACGTTGGAGCTGTTGAGTCGATCTTCAGCTAACACAATTTTGAGGAGGACGTTATGAGTAACGTTTTTATTGGAAATCAAGAGTATTTCAAAGGAATTGGTAAGATTAAATACGAGGGGCCCAAATCGGACAATCCCCTCGCTTTCAAATTCTACGACCCTCAGAAAGTCATCGCCGGCAAGACCATGGAAGAGCACCTGCGCTTCTCAGTGGCCTACTGGCACTCTTTCTGTGCCGATGGCGCCGATCCGTTTGGCAAACCAACCCTCTTCTTCCCTTGGAACAAAGGGACTGAGATGGAAGCAGCCATGCACAAAGCTGAAGCTGCCTTTGAGTTCTTCACCAAATTAGGAGTTCCCTTTTACGCATTTCACGATCTGGACGCCACACCTGAAGGCGCCAGTGCCTCTGAATATGAGAAAAACTACCACGAAGTTGCCCGGTACCTTAAAAAACTCCAAGACGAAACCGGTGTAAAACTGCTGTGGAACACCAGTAACCTCTTTGGGCATCCCCGTTATATGAACGGAGCGGCCAGTAACCCCGATTTCTCGGTAATAGGCAGAGCCGCCCTCCAGGTGAAAACCAGTCTGGACGTGAACTTAATCTTAGGAGGCCTAGGATACACCTTCTGGGGAGGCCGAGAAGGCTACCAGACTCTCTGGAATACCGACACCAAGCGGGAACAAGACCATATTGGTGAGTTCTTCCGTCTAGCGCGTG
>JBAYSE010000128.1:0-4737 GCA_041676265.1 Sphaerochaetaceae bacterium | reverse complement strand
TAGGTTAGGTTTAACCCTTTCCCATTGTTGGCTAAAAAGTCGACGACTCGCAGGGAGTTTAATTCATGCTCAAAGCTCTGGAGCCCTTTTTGCTCCATTAAAGCGGTGAGGATATTTTCACCGACATGCCCAAAGGGGGTGTGCCCTAAATCGTGGCCCATACCGATAGCCCAAGCTAATTCCGAATCTAGGTTGAGTCCTCGACAGACGGCACTGGCCACTGAAGCCACGTGGAGGGAGTGCTCCATGCGGGTACAGATATGGTCGTTACTGGGGGCAAAAAAGACCTGTGTTTTGTGTTTTAATCGGCGAAATGGGGAACTGTGGATTATAGCGGTGGTATCGCGATAATAGTCCCCGCGCACGTCACTTTGGCGCTCTACTGCTCTCTGTTTAAGAGTAGCTGCACTTAAGGTATTCACAAACCGCTTCTCTAGGGTCATAACCACCCCCACTGTGACAAACACTCTACTAGTCAAGTAGGCCTTTCCATGGTAACATGATTGCCATGATGATGCTACTGGTAGCTATTGGAACGACCCTACTCTACTTTTTAGCAGCGATTTATGCTGTACGCTCTATCTTCTCTCGGCAAGGGTGGTTTTGGGTAATCCCCTTCCTCCTTTCCCTTATTTTCCTTTATATGAGCCTCACACCACTCTACCAAGTGGCTATCGGAATAAAGGCACTGGGGACCTACCGCTCTATTGATGAAATCTTCCCCTTAATCATAGCGTTCCTATGGTTCCTCTTAGTGGTAACAATGCGTGCGGCACTCCGAATTGCCGTCCCGGCTAATAAACACCTAATCGATACCAAAAAGAGTTTAGAAGAAGCCCGCTATATCAACGAGATAGAGTTGCGTAAATACCGCCAAGAAGTGCGGAGGCTTAGGCGCCAAGCCACCCGCGTTAGACGGGAGCAAATGGGAACTATCTATCCGCTTGAATGGGTAGCCCTCTACGATGAATATGGAGAGACCTCTTAATATCCTCTTTCTGGTGGGGGTAAAGCACTCCGGTAAAAGTAGTTTAGGTCGTGCTGCTTGCCGGATTCTCGCACGTTCCCAAATCGCCCACTTTTACGATGTCGATGAATTGATTGTTGCTGCCTTACCGCCACCCTACACCACAATCCGTGAGTTTTACCGCCTTGAAGGGCAAAGCGCTTTTATGGAATTGGAGATGAAAGCACTGCAGTGTGCCCTTGAAGCACTACCACAAGGATTAGTTGTATTCGCCTTAGGAGGGGGTGCCTGCGATAACCTGCCACTCGTTGAACTGATGCAATCTACCGGCAAGATTATCTACTTGGCGGTAGAGGAGGCAACACTTCTAAAGCGCATCATTAGAGGTTCCCTTCCCCCCTTTCTCGATAAAGATGACCCAGAGTCCTCATTTCGTACCCTATACCGGCAAAGAGACGCACAATATAGGCAATTATCGGATTATGTGCTACAATTATACGATTGCCGGTCAATCGAAGAAAACGGTGAAATAGTAGCCAGTGCAATCCTCGAAGTTACCGGAAGTGAGGAAAAATGTCGAAAAATAGTTTTGGAACAGCCCTTAGAATAACTACATTTGGAGAGTCCCACGGCGTTGCTCTGGGGGTGGTTATTGATGGTCTACAAGCCGGTTTTCCCCTCGATTTAGAAGCCATTCAGAAGGAACTTGACCGCCGGCGCCCCGGGGGAAATCCTTTAGGAACTAAGCGTAATGAAAGTGACACCTTTGAGATTTTGAGTGGAATTTTTGAAGGAAAGACAACCGGGACCCCATTGGCTATTATAATCCGAAACACCAATCAGCGCTCTGATGACTACAACAATATTTCTCAACTTTTCCGCCCTGGCCATGCTGACTTCACTTGGCAGGCCAAATTTGGCATCCGTGACTGGCGAGGCGGAGGGCGCTCTAGTGGACGTGAAACCGTTGCTCGTCTGGCAGCCGGGGCGATTGCCCGCCAAATATTAGCTTCCAAGGGCATCGATATCCTCGCCTACACTATCCAAATTGGTGATGTGGTTGCGCAAGAGAGAGATTATGGAGAAGTTAAGCAGAACTTCACCAGTACCCCCGATAAAGCAGCAGCCATCCGGATGGCTACCCTTGTTGAGCAGATGCGCAGTGCCCATGATAGCGTGGGGGGGATTATTGAGTGCCGAATAACCGGTCTACCGGCCGGCCTGGGGGAGCCTGTTTTCGATAAAGTTGATGCCCTTCTGGCCCATGCTATAATGAGTATCGGGGCCATAAAAGGGATCGAGTTTGGCGCGGGCTTTGCAGTTGCCTCGGCTCTGGGGTCTCAAAACAACGACCAAATGGATGAAACGGGCTTCTTAACGAACCACGCCGGTGGTGTTAACGGTGGTATTACCAACGGAGAACCCCTTATCTTTAGGGTGGCGGTTAAACCAACGGCCTCCATCGAACAGGAACAGAGGACCATCAACCTCCAAGGCGAGCGTCAGAAGATCAAAATTAAAGGGCGCCATGACCCTTCGATTTGTATCAGAATTGTGCCGGTAATTGAGGCAATGAGCGCCATTACCCTTCTCTCTCTATGGTATGATCAATATGGTAGATAAACCTTTAATTGTGCAAAGTGATCTCAGTTTGTTACTCGATGTACATAGCCCTTCCAGTGAAGAGGCTCGTAACGATTTGCTTAGTTTCGCGGAACTAATCAAATCCCCCGAACATGTGCACACCTATGCCGTCACTAACATTAGCCTCTGGAACGCCTCCTCTTTAGGGGTCGATAGTGAGGAGGTTTTAAGGCGCCTAACGAAGTGGTCGCGTTACCCTCTGCCCGACTCGGTCGTTTTCCATATCCAAGAAATCGGGGGACGCTTTGGCTCTATTAAACTCCTCCCCTACGACGCAGACAACTACCTCTTGAAGGTTGAAAAGGAGCGTTTTACCCAAGAAATCTTAGCCAACAAAACTTTGGCAAAGCTTATTAGTGTCTGTGAAGAGGGCTTCACCATCCCTAAATATGAGAGGGGGACGGTTAAGGTGGAGTTAATCAAGCTCAACCTCCCTGTAGATGACCAAGTACCCCTCAATAAAGGGGAGAAGCTAGCGCTCAACTTTCGAGAAGTCTCCCTCGCAGGTAAACCTTTCATCCTCAGGGATTACCAGCGCCTGGCGGCCAACTCAGTTCTGGGCGATGGCCGACCCGGTACCGGTTTTGGCACCATTGTCCTGCCTTGTGGCTCTGGTAAGACTATTGTTGGCATGGAAATTATGACGCGCCTAGCCACCAGAACTTTGATCCTCACCACCAACGTGGCGGCCGTACACCAGTGGATGGCCGAAATCAATGATAAACTTGATATCGATAAGGCACTCATTGGAGAGTACACAGGGAAACTCAAAGAGATTAAGGCGATAACTGTGGCTACCTACCAAGTCTTGACTTGGCGGGCCGATAAAGAGGGCGATTTCCCCCACATGCGACTCTTAAGGGAGGGCAACTGGGGTCTTATTATCTATGATGAGGTCCATATGCTGCCTGCACCGGTGTTCAAAATTACCGCTGAGTTGCAAGCTATCTATCGTATCGGACTAACAGCCACTCTGATTAGAGAGGACCACCGCGAAGGGGAAGTCTTCTCGTTAGTAGGCCCGAAGCGCTACGATGTACCGTGGAGTGAACTTGAAAACCAAGGCTGGATTGCCGAGGCCCTCTGTACTGAAATTAGGGTGCCTCTACCGGAAGATTTAGAGATCCCCTACGCCGTAGGAACTAAAAGGGAGAAGTACCGCATTGCCAGTGAAAATAGGGCAAAAATAGAGATTGTCAAAGAGTTAATAGCCAACCATAGCGACGATTTCATCTTGGTGATTGGCCAGTACCTCGATCAATTAAAAATTATTGCCCAAGAGCTAAATGCCCCTCTAATCACCGGGTCTTTGCCGAACGAGAGGCGCGAAGAGCTCTACAACCTCTTTCGAGAGGGCAAACTGCGCCTCTTAGTTGTTTCAAAAGTGGCCAACTTTGCCATCGACCTCCCCGATGCTTCGGTGGCTATTCAAGTTTCGGGAACTTTTGGTTCACGCCAGGAGGAAGCCCAACGATTAGGGAGGATTTTAAGACCCAAACAGAAGAGCAGTCATTTTTATACTCTTGTGACGCGCTACTCTTCTGAAGAGGATTTTAGTGCCAATCGGCAGAAGTTTTTGACCGAGCAAGGGTATAGCTACCGTGTGGAGGTGTGGCAATGAGAGTCAGAGAAATTGAGTTATGGCAGCAGGCCCTCGCCCTTTTGAATGATGAGATCTACCTCGATCTAATCCGTAATTTTTTGGGTAAAGTTCCAACCCCTTACCACAAACCTCTGCTGAATAAAGAGATGACCACCCTCTTTTCCAGTGAAGAGTTTGTCACAAGGGTTGAGAGCTCTCTTTCGCCACTGGATAAGAAAATTTTAACCAGTGTCTATTTATTAGAGAGCCCTACACAGAGTGAACTATGTGCCCTTTTCGAAGACTCTTTCGATTACGTCACATTGCAACAGAATGTAGCTAACCTTGAAGAGCGCTTATTACTGGTACCTAATCCCCGCTCACAGATAAAAGGAGGCGAGCTGATGCTTAACCCCCTTTTAAAATCAAGGTTCTTGCAAAACGCCCTCTCTATAGAGGCCCTTTTCCTCCCCCCCTTAGAGGGCGTGAAGGGGCTCCACTTTGGCAATGGGCAAAACTCTATAATTAGAGGCCTCTTGAGCCT
>JBAYSE010000127.1:0-4808 GCA_041676265.1 Sphaerochaetaceae bacterium | reverse complement strand
CACTAAAACGACATCAGCCTCGCTTAGCCTCGCCTGGTCTACGGTAACCTCCCCAAAATTCTCCAACAATTTTGGTAGAGACGTGTCGAATGCATCGGAAATCAGAATTACCATTGAATCTCTCCTTTACCCCTTAACTAACCTCTATAGTAGAGCTTAAATTATGGAATTGTCAAATAAGTATTATTAAATTTGTGTTTTTACAAATTTACCTTACTAAACTTCACATATCCCTAGCCATTCACTTCTCTGTTCTTGTCCAACCGGGGACTGTTTTAGCCCCTTTGGGTAGCAACTGTAAATCAAACGGTGTCGTTTGATAAACGTAGTAATTCAACCAATTGGTGTATAACAATTGGGCATGTGAAAACCAACTCACCGCCACCTCAGATTGCGCATTGTTATCGAGATAGTAATTCTTTGGCACATCTATCGCAAGCCCTTTGGCTAAATCTCTTTTGTATTCTTGATCTAAAGTCAGTTTTTCATACTCCGGATGACCAAAAACGAAGACTTGTCGCCCATCTTTACTCGTCACCACATAGAGTCCTGCTTCATCACTTTGCGCTAAAATCACGAGGTCTTTCACTTGCTTAATATCTTCTGAGCGCACCTCAGTGTGTCGTGAGTGGGGCGCATTGAAAACATCATCAAAACCCCTTAACAGCGGAGTATTGGCCACACATACCCTATGGGGGAAAATACCAAACATCTTCTCCTCTAAAGGGTACTTGTTTATCCCATAGTGGTAGTATAAGCCCGCTTGAGCTCCCCAGCACAGAAATAGGGTGGCAAAGACATTGTCCTTCGCCCACTCCATGATGGTACATAGCTCTTGCCAGTAATCGACCTCTTCAAACTCCATTGTCTCTATAGGAGCCCCCGTGATAATTAGCCCGTCGTAATATTTCTGCCTAATTTCATCGAAGGTTTTATAGAACTGCTCTAAATAGCTCTTGGAGGCATGTTTTGAGGTATAGGTCGCTGTGCGTAAAAAATCGACCTCTATTTGTAGTGGTGTATTTGATAGGCGCCGTAACAGACTTGTTTCCGTAGAGGTCTTAAGAGGCATCAAGTTTAAAATAAGCAGCTTCAAGGGACGAATATCTTGGCTGTCGGCCCTTTTAGCTGTCATGACGAAGATATTCTCTTTCTCGAGAATCTCCCTAGCCGGCAGGCTGTCTGGTATTTTTACCGGCATAATCAGTACCTAACGGCCTCGAGGGCTTGCTCTAAATCGGCCAGCAAATCCTCTCTGTGTTCGAGCCCGACGGAAAGACGTATCGTCCCCTCCTCGATACCTCCCTCGCGCAACTCGGTGGGGGTTAACTGATTATGGGTGGTGCTGGCAGGGTGAATTACCAATGATTTTGCATCCGCCACGTTGGCTAAAAGAGAGAAGAGTTTCAGTTTATCGATGAAGGCCATTGCCCGTTTAGCGCCCCCTTTGAGTACAAAGGTGAAGATGGAAGCACCTCCCTTGGGGAAATATTTGTTGTAGAGGCGATGGGTGGGACTCTCTTCTAGGCTAGGGTGGTTCACCTTCTCAACTAAAGGGTGGCTCTTCAAGTAGTCAACCACCGCCAAAGTATTTTCAACATGTCGCTCTACGCGCAATGAGAGGGTCTCCAATCCTTGTAAGAAAAGGAATGCGTTAAATGGGCTTAATGCGGCCCCGTAATCCCTGAGCAAAACAACCCGGGCACGCATAATAAAAGCCCCTGCACCACCGGCTTCAACATAGCTAATTCCGTGGTAGGAGGGGTCAGGGTCGACAAATTGTGGAAATTTCCCACTTGTTTGCCAATCAAAATTGCCCCCATCAACTATGACGCCCCCAATGGCGGTACCATGGCCGCCAATGAACTTAGTAGCCGAATGGATGACAATATTGGCCCCATGCTCAATGGGCCGTAGCAAATAGGGACTGGCAAAGGTGTTATCGACAACCAAGGGTATCTGATGGCGTTGACAAATCGCTGCTATTCGCGCGATATCGGCAATATTACCGTTGGGATTACCAATACTCTCGATGAAGAGCGCCTTGGTATTGGCCTTAATGGCCCCCTCCAGTGCTTCATAGTCAGCAACATCTATAAAAGAGGTCTCAATCCCTTGGGAGGTAAGCGTCCTTCCTAATAGATTATGAGTGCCCCCGTAGATAGTTTTGCTGGCCACAATATGGTCCCCTACGCTAGCTAGGTTCTGCAGGGCTAAGGTAGTTGCCGCTTGACCGGAGGCTACCGCCAAAGAACCTACTCCAGATTCCAAAGCGGCTACCCTTTTTTCAAAGACAGCGGTGGTAGGGTTACCTATCCGTGTGTAAATATCGCCCTCTTTAGCCAAGTTAAACCGCTCCAGCGCGTCTTGGCAATCTTCAAAGACAAAACTTGTAGTGGCGTAGATCGGGACGGCTCTTGAGCCGGTGGCTTTATCGCTCTCCTCTTGCCCTACATGGATTTGTAAAGTTTCAAAATGGTACTTATCGCTCTTTTCCATAGGTTAGTTCCTCTCTTTTGGATGATTTTTGGCAATACGCGCAATTAGCCATCCTTGGGCGGAAGGAACTAATTAATTTTACTTTTAATTCGTTACTCATCCAGGAACCTCCTAAAAAAAGTATCAAAAAACCGCCGGTGTACTTCCGACGGTCTACTACGCCATTTGTACAGGTGTGACTAATAGCTTTTCATTGAGTGCATCTTGCGAACTTTTTTCATCTGTTTGCGTTGTAAAGCTTTCTTCTTCCTGTTTTCAATAGTGGAAGGTTTCTCGTAATATTCGCGTTTTTTCCACTCTCGGATAATCCCCTCTTTCTCAACCATCCGTTTAAATTTCTTGATGGCCTTCTCAAGAGGCTCGTTATCGTCAACTCTTACATAAGCTATAGTAATCACCCCCTCTCCGCCGTGCGGTCAGAATTAGAGCTTATTTTTACTAAAATCGCCATCTTTGTCAAGGTATGTCAAAGTGCTTTTTAATAGCCACGATGGTTAATTGGAGCGTTTCAGTGTTCCTAAAGTAGTTCCTCCCCATCCTAAAAACTACATCAACATAGTCATCTACGGCAAAAGTATGGAGAACCTCTTCCGACCCGTTCCAAAAGAGTGCCGGCCAACTGTACTGTCCATGGCGTAATTGGAATTTAAGGTGTGCTCCACTCTGTCCTAAGTGTTGAAGTGCCTCAATTTTCGCTTTTTTAATCAAAAACTGAAGAGGAGGATTGGCTTCCCCGTAGGGTTCAAAAGCCTCCACTAATTTGATTAAACCGGGATTAAGGTAATCTACGGGTAACTCCACATCGATGGTAACCACTTCCTGCCCCTCTTTTGGCATTTCGTAATGTTCCAGGAACTCCTCTAACTGGGTCTTAAAGAGCGATAAGTTCTCCCTCTTCATATTAAACCCTCCGGCACAAGGGTGACCACCAAAGTCGATAAAGAGCTCACTAAAGGTCTCTAGAAAATCGCGGGTATTAAAATCATCGCCACTGCGCATTGAACCTCTCACCTGACTCTCTTGTACGTAGGCCAAGACCAACGAAGGTACCTTATGGTTTCGTAAAAGGCGGGCCGCGATAATTCCCGTCAAGCCCCGATTTACCTTGTCATCATCGACCATAATAAACTTGTTATCATATAACTCTAGAGCCTTCTTGGCTTTACGGCTCAGCCTTTCCCACGCTTCGTCACCCTGTTTCTGCCGCTCTCTATTGAGTTTAAAAAGTTCGTCTACATAATTTTGACTCTCTTTCACCTCTTTGGCTAAAAGCATTTTAGCAGCCACATCTGGCCGGCCCAGCCTGCCGGCAGCATTTATTACCGGCGAAATTTGCCATCCTATATCATTTGTGGAGAGTTTTAATCCGGCTAAATTTTGGAGAACCAAGAGCTGTTGTAAACCAAGGCGCTTGCCACTACTGATCCTCTCCATACCGATACGGACCAAGATGCGGTTCTCGTCGACCATTGGCATTAAATCCCCCACCGTCCCCAAAGCAACCAGATCGAGAATCTCCTCGTACTCCTGCGAGAGAGAGGGGTATTTTCGAATTACAAAGGCCTGGAAGAGGGAGAAAAGGAGGTCTCCCTCCGTTGGTTGTTGTAAATAGCGCAATGCACGGCTAAAACGCATCAAACTGAAAAGAGACTTACCCTTAACTTGCGCCATCACCTGCTCCATCTGTTCCCTTAAATCGCTCATGTAAATCTCTACAGAGTCCTTAAAGGCCCGTCTTATTAACTCTTTCTGAACGGCAACATCAAGGGTTAAAATCGGCAGATTACAATCTAAAAATTTAATGATGCGGCTCTGCTCTAAAGGCACTAATCCAACCGATAATTCTTCAGTCACTCTATCGAGCACCAAGAGATTTTGAACCTTGAGAGCTTCCATAATAATGGTCTCTTTCCCCTTCTCCGTGTTCCCCGGGTAGGCATGAAAGAGGATAAGTTCTTCATTAAAAAATTCGCATTGGGCAAAACGGAGAGCCCAGATACACTTAGCTACCACCCCGCACCCTGCTAAATCTCTAAAAGGATAGGCGCACCCCTCCAACTTAGGGTTAATAACAGCCTGAGCTGCCGGAATAATCTCACCCCCCAAATGGTGGTCGGTGATTAAGACACTAATACCTAACTCCTTGGCGTAGCGTACCTCTTCAATATTGGAAATACCACAATCCACCGTAATTATAAGGGTGACGCCTTGCAAGGCAACTTCATCCAAATATTTCTTGCTTAATCCATAAGGTTCATCATTCAAAGGGAGGCGCCAAATGGTCTTTATACCGAGTGCCTCTAACTCTT
>JBAYSE010000126.1:0-4846 GCA_041676265.1 Sphaerochaetaceae bacterium | reverse complement strand
TTTTGCGCCACTCTAGAACAGCTTCAACCATAGCAATAAATCCTTGGGGAGGAACGTAGTCGGCTATTTGGTTTCCTGACCCGATTGCTATACCAGGTTTTCCCTGACAATAACGGAGGATTTCAGTAACGTACTGTTTAATATTTTTCTCATCCTCAATGCAAAGGACATTCATGTCGATACCACCGAAATTGCCAATCCTATCCCCATATTTCTCCACCCAAGTAGAAAAAGGGGCAATCAAGTCTTCATTGGAGTGTTTGGCATCTATGCCAGTGGCAATAATCGCTTCCATCACGGAAAAGATATGGCCACAGGTATGCAACAAAAAAGGCTTTTTGTAGCTATGTACCTCGTAAACAATCTTTTCGTACTCGGGAACAATATTCTCAATTATCACAGAGGGTTGTAAGAGGGTGGAAGTTTTGAAACCTAAATCATCACCGGTGCGACATACCGCATACATATCACTATAGCGCTCAAGGAACTTATCCCAAATCTCCGCAAACATGGAGCCAATCTTTGAAAACAGGAGGTCAAAAGCCTCTTTATCATCGGCCATTAAGTAGGCTAAATCGGTAAAGGGGACAAAATCTTGGGCAGTCTCAAAAATTCCATTGCCTACCCCGCCAACAGCTTTCATCCCTGCAGGGAGTACTGCCCTCAAAGCTTCAAAATAGGGGGTAAACTTCTCAAAGTAGCGCTCGCTCATCGTCTGCCAAGGGTAGTCTAAGATATCTTGTCTCGTCTTAAAGAGAGTTTTACCGTATCCCATCAACCCTTCCCCATTTTGAACCAATTCCACTACACACCCCTCAAAAGGGACCACATCATAGTGGTAATCGACTAGGAAAGAGGTGTACCGCCGAAAAAATTCCTTTTTATCGACCAAGTCGCCCTCTAGAAGTTCTGAATTAGGCGAGCCGGTAATTGTATCAAAGAAGCCGTAACATACATTGTGTTCATACAGTGGGAGATGAGGGGTTAGCTTATTAAGAGCAGCGTCCACTACGAGCTCACTATTGGGTTGGTATCGCATTAAATCTCCTTTTCTGCTAATAGTGCCATAAGTTTTTTGACAGCGCAACAGATGTGTGCATAAATACCAGTGGGTTGGGATTTTTTGCTATAATCTTCCACTTGTTTGAACTATTCAAAGGTGTTATTTAGAAGGGTGGAATTTCATAAAACTCAATTAATTCATCGGTTAAAGGGTGTCTAAAGGCTAGAGTGCAGGCGTGTAGCATTAATCTTTCAGCCTTTTGAGCGGTGCCGTAGAGGGTATCACCCACGATAGGTGCTCCAAGCCCTTTGGGATGGGATGTGTGTAGACGCAGTTGATGGGTTCGACCTGTGAGGGGGATGAGTTCCAGTCGGGAGACCCTCCGCCCTTGGTATGTCTCTAAGGCCAAGCGATGCCACTTCGTCTCTCCCCACTTGCCCAATACCGGGTCGTACTTTTGGCGTGGTTTGTGCCCACTATCATACCGGAAGGCTAGAGTGATCTCGCCCTGCTCTTCACCGACCTCTCCTTCAACTAAAGCTACATATTTTTTATAGACCGTCCTCTTTGCAAATTGCACCGCGAGGGCGCTTTGGCTCTCTTTGGTGAGGGCTAAAACCATTAAGCCCGAGGTGTCGTAGTCGAGGCGGTGAACAGCCGGATTGGCTAAATTGGGGGTAAAAATAGCCTTCAGGCGACTCGTTACGCTATCTTGTTTATGGCTCCCCTTACCCGGTATGGCGTGCAGGGCAACCGGCTTGTTCACCACCACTATGGCTTCATCACAATAGATGATATCTAAAGTGAGGAGCCGGGCAACGGCCTGACGCTCAGCATGCGCCTCAATTCTACTGTGGTGTCCATCTGTGAACTGGACATAGCTCAGCGGTTTTAAACCCTTGACAAAAGCCTCCTCTAAAAGGGGGGACAGCCGTGGCTCTTCGGCTAAAAAGAGCTGCTCCTTTAGATCTGGGTCAAGAGTTACCAATAGGGCAAAAGTAGTCTGGTTTATTGAGTGAGCATATTCAAGGGCTCTTCTTTCCGGTAAAGGGATAATCATAAGGACTACGCCAAAGAGGATTCGAACCTCTGACCCACAGCTTAGAAGGCTGTTGCTCTATCCAACTGAGCTATTGGCGCAAAAGGAGTCGGGGCGAGAGGACTCGAACCTCCGATTTCTTGCTCCCAAAGCAAGCGCCTTAGCCACTAGGCAACGCCCCGTCCGTTTAAACAACGGCTGGAGTATACTTGTTTTTAAAGGTTTGCGTCAAGCCAAAGCGCTTGACAGGATGCCTTAAAGGGCTAAACTCTGGAACTATGACTTACAGCCAACAAGAGCGCGCCAGTAATACTTATCGGGTTCTAGATGCTATCAGTCGGGCTGAAATTAGCTTTTTGGAACAGACCGAACCCTTTAAATTATTGATCAGCGTAATCCTTTCAGCCCAGACGACTGACCGACAGGTGAATGAGATAGCCGGGGATCTTTTTCAAAAATACCCCGATGCCCAAAGCTTAGCCAAAGCCACTTTAACTGAGGTTAAAGCGTTAATCCACTCAACCGGTTTCTACAATACCAAAGCTAAGAATATTGTAGGGACAGCACAGAAACTGGTAGATGAATTCAATGGGGAGGTGCCTTTAGAGATGGACCGGCTCCTTAGTCTGCCTGGGGTGGGGCGCAAGACAGCCAATGTCATTCTTGGCCAAATAGGTGGTAAACCCGCTATTATTGTCGACACCCACTTCTCCCGCGTGGTACGACGCATAGGGTTAACCGAGCAGCGTGCGAGCGACTTAATAGAAAAGGAGGTTGCCAGATTGCTACCTCCTGCTTACCACTACCGATACTCTATGACGGTGAATCTGCATGGCCGAGAGATTTGTTTCGCCCTCAAACCTCTCTGCTCCATCTGCCCCATAGCTCAATGGTGTAGAAGTTACCCTATTCAGTGATCACAGGCGTTGTCCCCAGCCACCAGTGTGCCGGCTAGGTACTCTTTGACCAACTCTTCGGGGGTTTTAATAGGTGCACCACAGATAACACTGATACCATGGCTCTCAAAAAGGTCTTGAGCCCGGCTCCCCATCCCTCCCGAAATAATTACATTAACCCCTCTATCGGCTAAAAATTGGGGCAGCACCCCCGGCTCATGTTTGGGGGCATCCACTTCATCCCTCTGCAAAATCTCTTTTTTGTCCTGATCGACATCGAGCAATACAAAGGCTTTACAATGGCCAAAATGGAGATTTAAAACCCCTTGGGCCACAGGAACGGCAATCCTCATAACTCTACACTCCTCGTTTCATTTAATGTTTTTGCAATCTCCATATAGGTTGAGGCTATTGGAGAGTCACTATAACGCTGTACATAGGGGACTCCGGCATCACCGACAACCCCCATCGATGCATCGATTGGTAAAGAACCCAAGAACGGGATATTGTAGTGTTTGGCCAATGCCTTTCCACCACCGCTTCTAAAAATAGCCGTTATGGTGTTACAGTGGGGGCAAACGAACCCCGCCATATTCTCTATCACCCCTACCACCGGTATCTCCATTTGGCGACAGAAATTTACCGATCTTGCCACATCGACAGTGGCTACCGCTTGCGGTGTGGTAACCAGGAGCCCCTCAGTCTTCCCTTTCAACTGTTGAGCAACCGAAAGGGGTTCATCCCCTGTCCCCGGTGGCAAATCAACAATTAAGTAATCGAGAGGACCCCAAGCTACATCGTTGAGAAACTGTGAAATTAAAGAGTTTTTAAGGGGACCCCGCCACACAACCGCATCATCAGCGTTTTCTAGAAGGAACCCTAAACTCATCACCTCGAGGTTATATAAATCGCCCAAGATTACCGGTTGAATTCCGTCGCTGCCCTGCATCACTGTCACATTGGGCAGATTTAACATTGTAGGGATACTAGGTCCGTGGATATCGACATCAACCAAGCCAACCTTGAGTCCTGCTTTAGCTAAAGAGATGGCAAGGTTGACGGCGACTGTACTTTTACCAACGCCCCCTTTGCCACTCATAACCATAATAGTACGACGCTCTGTTGGCTTTTTTACCTTCTCGGTGGGTCCCTCTTTTAGTTGATGCTTTTGTTGTTGCAGTAGATGTACCTCGAGGTCTTCTATAGCCCTTTGCATAACACTCAAGACAAAGGCGCCCCCCTCTTCAGTTAGTGGGGAGAGGTCTTTAACCTCTTCAAGGCTCTTTCCCACCACCATTGAGGCCACTTTTGCCGCAATTTCCAGAGATTGCTCATCGCCGTCGCTCGTAAAGGAAGATTTGGTAACCTTTCCGTCTTCAGTGGCAAGCCAAAACTCTACTGTGTCTCCATTCTCCCCTTTTAGACGGGCATTTCCCAGGGCTCCCCTAAGGGGGCCGAAATTGACAGGCCTTACCCTTGTCCCTTCACTTAGTACATCTACCATATCCTCTCCCATATTTTCTCAATGCGGCGTTTAGTCTCTGCGGTGATGTATTCCATGGGGCTCAAATTTAACATCTGGGCTTTTACCATCGCTTCATCGTAGAGAATTGTCCCCACAAATTTATTGTTAGACTCTTTAACTTGAGCTTCTATAACCTTTGTTTGCTCTGGGTCTATGTCGGCTTTGTTAACCACAACATAGACCGGAACCCTAAAATTGGCAGCCAGTTTGGCAACCCTCTCTAAATCGTGTAATCCACTGACACTGGGTTCAGTAACTAACACTACTCCACTTGTCCCCGTTATACTGCTAATTACCGGGCACCCAATACCGGGTGGCCCGTCGACTAAAAGTAACTCTTTTTTTTGTTCATTGGCAATGCGTCGCGCCTCTTTACGTACCAA
>JBAYSE010000125.1:0-4855 GCA_041676265.1 Sphaerochaetaceae bacterium | reverse complement strand
CCCGGATTTACCATAAGTACTGAAGCTTGTGCGCACTACAGTGCTAATAATGGCGAGTACCCGCAAGGACTACGTGAAGAAGTTCTTGCTCAACTTAAAATGTTAGAAGAGGAGATGGGCGCTAAACTAGGTGATAGCGAGAATCCTTTATTGGTATCGGTACGCTCCGGTGCTGCGCAGTCAATGCCCGGTATGATGGACACTGTGCTGAATTTAGGGATGAATCCTGACTCAGCCAAAGCCTTGGCCAAAAAGACTGGCAATGAGAGATTTGCCTGGGACAGCTACCGTCGTTTCATGCAGATGTTCGGCGATGTCGTTATGGGAGTACCCCACGCCGACTTTGAACATGCCCTTCAAGAGGTTAAAGACGAGCGTAATCGAGAGGCAGACACCGATTTGGATGTTGATGACCTGATTGAGGTAATTAAGCGCTACCGCGAGATTTATAAAAAGGTGGTCCACGAAGACTTCCCGAGCGACCCTATTGATCAACTTTTTAAGTCAATTAATGCCGTTTTTGACTCTTGGAACAACGAGAGAGCGATTAAGTATCGCCAGATGAATGATATCAGGGGATTACTGGGGACGGCCGTTAATGTTCAGGCGATGGTCTTTGGTAACATGGGCAATTCCAGTGGTACCGGCGTAGCCTTTACCCGCGACCCCTCTACCGGCGATAACCACTTCTACGGTGAGTATCTGATGAATGCTCAAGGCGAAGACGTTGTAGCCGGAATAAGGACCCCACTGCCGATTTCAACGCTTCACGAGGCTAAACCGCACCTTTACGACCAACTAATGGAAATTCGCACTACTTTGGAGCAACACTACCATGACATGCAAGATATTGAGTTCACCATTCAAGAGGGCAAACTCTATATCCTCCAGACCAGAAATGGGAAACGGACGATCTTTAGTTGGCTTAGGACGCAGGTTGAGATGGTGGAAGAGGGCCTAATTACCAAGGAAGAGGCAGTTTCAAGGATCCCGGCCGGAGAATTTAACAAGCTCTTTGCCCCTGTCCTCGATAGCGATTATATTGCTAAGAAGGGATTGAAAGCAGTCTCACGAGGCTTAAATGCCAGTCCCGGTGGCGCCTGTGGCCAGATTTACTTCACTGCCGACAAGGCTGAAGAGATGGCAGCTCTCGGGAAAGATGTTATTTTAGCCCGCATCGAGACCAGCCCTGAAGACATCGGTGGTATGGCCGTTGCCAAAGGTATTATTACCACCCGGGGAGGCATGACCAGTCACGCGGCCGTTGTCGCCCGTGGTATGGGGTGTCCTTGTGTTTCCGGTGCCGGAGATATCAACATCAACTATAAGAAGGGGACCTTCGCGGTTAAAGATGTTGAGCTGAAAGAGGGGGATTTTATCTCAATTGATGGGTTCACCGGTGAGGTCTTTGCGGAAAAGATTGCCGTCAAACCTTCGGAGATTGTTCAAGTACTCAACGGCAATATGAAAAGTGAAGATTCATTGCTATTCCAAGATTATGAGAAGTTTATGCAGTACGTCGATGAGATTAGGGTAATGCGGGTCAGAACCAATGCCGACACCCCCACTGACGCCCATATGGCGGTTCTGTTGGGTGCGGAAGGGATTGGACTTTGCCGTACCGAGCATATGTTCTTCGGGGGAGAGAGGATTGTAAGTGTTCGAAAGATGATTTTGGCGAACAATACCATTGAGCGCGAAAAAGCCCTTGCTGAGCTCTTGCCCATGCAGAGGGTCGACTTTGAGGAGATTTACACCGAGCTGGACGGACTGCCGGTAACTATCCGCTTACTAGACCCACCACTGCACGAATTCCTCCCCAATGACCACACCAGTCGTCATGAGATGGCCCTTCAACTGGGTGTCTCAGTGGAGGAGATAGCTCAAAAGACGGCACAACTACACGAGTTTAACCCAATGCTGGGCTTTAGAGGGTGTCGTTTAGCGATTGTCTATCCTGAAATTCTAAAGATGCAGGTTAGGGCGATTATTGAGGCGGCCCTCAACGTTCAAGCAAAAGGGATTAAGGTTTATCCTGAGATCATGATTCCACTTGTTGGGCACTACAAAGAGTTTGAGTACACCAAGAAAGATGCGATTGAGACCATAGAAGAGGTCTTTGCAGAGAAGGGACAAAAAGTTGAGTATAAAATTGGGACGATGATTGAAGTTCCCAGAGCTGCCATTACCGCCGATGAGATTGCTCAAAGTGCAGAATTCTTTAGTTTTGGTACTAACGACCTCACTCAGATGGGCTGTGGTTTCTCACGTGACGACTCAGCCAGTTTCCTAGGTCCCTATGTGAATGACATCGACAAAGGGTTCTACGATTACGACCCGTTTGAAACCATCGACGTTGACGGCGTTGGTAAAATGGTTCAAATGGCCGTAGAATTGGGAAGATCAGCTAAGAAAGATCTAAAACTGGGTATTTGTGGTGAGCACGGAGGAGACCCTAAATCGATTGCTTTCTTTAATAAAGTTGGCTTAGATTACGTTTCGTGTTCTCCGTTCAGAGTTCCAGTTGCCCGCTTAGCGGCAGCGCAAGCTACCCTGGCAGCTAAATAAAAAGAGGGGGGCGAACGCCCCCCACTTTATTAGCCAAAAGTGGGATTCGAACCCACGACCTGCGCATTACGAGTGCGCTGCTCTACCCCTGAGCCATTTTGGCATTTGAAAAGTGAATTTACCCTATCTGATTTTCAATTAAAAGACAAGAGAATATAGCTTGACGAAAGTAGACTTACCATCTACCTTAGGGCATTAACAAGGAGTTGTTTTGAATAAGAAAAATCGGGACAAGTTCCCCAATGAACCAACCATAACCGAAAGGGTGGTTGTTTTTTACTCTAAGGTCGATGATAGGGCGCGCTCGGGCGTTTCATGGGCTCCCGACGTAGCCGATTTTTATATGGAATTATATCCTGACTTCTTTGAATCGGGAGCAACTTTAGAAAGTGATAACTCCCCATATTTTGGAGATGAGTGGTTTGAAGATTCTTGGGATTGAGACCTCTTGTGATGAGTGCTCCTGTGGCATCGTTGCCGATGGCTCCACCATTTTAAGTAATTACGTAGCAACGCAAATCCCCCTGCATACCCCTTACCAAGGGGTAGTACCGGAGATTGCCAGCCGATTGCACACCGAGTGGATTATCCCGGTAGTCCAAAAATCGTTAGAAGAGGCTAATCTCTCTTTAGCAGAGATTGACGGCATCGCCGTGGCTAATCGTCCGGGACTCTTGGGTTCACTCCTTGTCGGGGTGAGTTTTGCCAAAGCCCTTGCCGCTACTTTAGAGGTGCCGTTAATCGGTATTGACCATATCAGGGCTCACCTGTATGCCTCGCAAATTGAGCACCCATTAGAGTACCCCTACCTAGGGGTTTTAGTCTCTGGGGGGCACACGGTGATTTGTAAAGTGCTCGATTACGATAACTTAGAGGTACTAGGGACAACTGTCGATGATGCCATTGGTGAAGCTTTCGATAAAGTTGCCAAACACTACAATTTTGGCTACCCCGGTGGGGTTGCTATCGACCGCCTAGCCCAAAAAGGGGACCCTTTGGCCTATTTATTCCCTGGCCCTAAACTTAAAAACCCCCTCGACCTCTCTTATTCGGGGCTTAAAACTGCTGTTATTAACCAGCTTGATCACTTTAAAAGTGAAGGGGCCACTGAAAGTGCGGAAAATATTGCGGCCTCCTTTCAGCGTACGGCAATCTCCATTTTGATGAAAAGGATCAAATTAGCCCTTGATCTGACCGGTCTAAAAAGGGTCGCCGTAGGGGGAGGGGTGGCTGCCAATAGTCTCCTCAGGAGTGAATTTAGAGCCCTCAAAGGGGTAACAGTGGCGTTCCCTTCTCTCAAGCTGTGTACCGACAATGGGGCCATGATTGCAGCCCTGGCTTTTCGTTATCTGCAAGATGGGGTACAATCCCCTTTAACACTTAAAACTATGGCACGGGTTAAGGCCTTTAAGAGGAGTTACCCTTAAGGAGGAGTTGTGGGAGAATTCAATTTAGACACGGCGATCAGAAAAATTCATGATTTCCCCCGAGCAGGCATCTTATTTTACGACATTACCAGCATCTTAACCGATCCGGTGGCTTTCCAATACTGTATCGATAAGATGTGCGCTATTTATAACGATGAAAAGGTTGACGCTATTGCCTGTGTAGAAGCTCGCGGATTTGTATTTGCCGCCCCTTTTGCCTATAAAATGGGGATTCCCTTAATCTTAGTGCGCAAGAAAGGGAAGTTACCGGGCAAGACACGCGAACGGAAGTACAACCTTGAGTATGGGCAAGATTTTGTCTCGATTCATGAAAGTGATGTGAAAGAGGGGCAAAGGATCTTAATTGCCGATGACCTCATCGCTACCGGCGGTACCATTAGGGCGGCTGCAGACCTTATTGAGGAGATGGGGGGTAAAGTGATGGGGATCTTTGGGATAATTGGGCTACCTTTCCTCGATTACGCTAAAATCTTACCGGAGTACAAAATTGAGACCCTAATCACCTACGACAGTGAGTGACTTGACAAATAGGGGCCTTTTTTTATACATTCAACGGGACTTGTTGCGGTGGGATGTAGTGTAATGGTAACACTGCAGATTCTGGTTCTGCCTTTAGGGGTTCGAATCCTCTCATCCCAGTTCTCTAAAAAATGGTCCCTTCGTCTATCGGTTAGGACGGGAGATTCTCAGTCTTCAAAGAGGGGTTCGATTCCCCTAGGGACTATTGAGGTGCCAGCCCAAAGGGCTGGCATTTTTAGTGCTGACTAACTATATTCTTTATGAGGAATTGCTATTATGATCACAGCTTCTAATATTTCACTCTCTTACGGAAACCAAGT
>JBAYSE010000124.1:0-4856 GCA_041676265.1 Sphaerochaetaceae bacterium | reverse complement strand
GCTATGCAATGGAAAGCGGAAACAGTGGAAACTTTGAGGGGGGGCATTGCCTTCCTGATGAAGAGTGCCAAGGCTGACGTTGTCTTTGGCGAAGCCGTTTGTTTAGATGCCAATAGAGTTCAAGTTGGAACCGAGATTTACCAAGGGGAGAATATCATCATTGCTACCGGCTCTTCGCCCGCCATACCGCCTATCAAGGGGAGCGATTTACCTAATGTACTTACCAGTAACGAGATTCTCGCCTTGGAAAAGCTTCCCGACTCCCTAGTGGTAATCGGTGGGGGAGTCATCGGCGTAGAGTTTGCCTCTTTCTTTGCCTCCGTAGGGGTTAAGGTGAGTGTGGTGGAGATGATGGATGAGATTCTCCCCATGGTCGATAAAGATATGGCTAAGGTGGTCCGCCGGGAGATGAAGCCGGTCGAGTTTTACCTAAGTTGTCGAGTCACCGAAATTACAAAAGAGGGGGTTGTCTTCATCGACGCTAAAGGGGAAGAGCGAACGATTAAAGCTTCTCTGGTGCTTTTAAGTGTGGGACGCAAGCCCAACCTTGAAGCCGTCAGAAACCTTAAACTAAATATTGACCGTAACGGCATTGTCGTTGACGAGCAACTGAGGAGTAGCATCCCCAATATCTACGCGATCGGTGATGTTAACGGTAAATCCCTATTAGCCCATAGCGCTTCGCGCATGGGAGAGGTCGTGATTGCCAACCTTTATGGCGAAAGGGCCCAAAAAATGCGTTACAACGCTATTCCATGGGCAGTTTACGGAGTGCCTGAGGTGGCCGGCTGCGGCTTAACCGAAGAGGAAGCCAAACGCAAAGGACGCACAGTGGTAAGCGCTGCAGTACAGATGCGCTCCAATGGACGCTTCTTAGCCGAGCATGGCAAAAGGGCAGCCGGTATTTGTAAAGTTGTCGCCGACGCTCAGACCAAGGCGATCCTCGGGGTTCACCTCTTGGGTCCCTACAGCAGTGAGCTAATATATGGCGCAGCTGCCATGATTGAGGCAGAACTAAGAATTCAGGATGTCAAGGAGATCGTATTCCCCCATCCGTCGGTCGCTGAGATTATCAGGGACGCACTATTTGCAATAGAACAGACCCTTTAAGGGCGAGGAGAAAATATGGCCAGAGATATTTCATTTGACCCCAAAGAACTGAGAAAGAAGGGGAGTGTCAAAATTCCCGCAATTGCCGTAAACCATTACGAGGGAGACTTCCAAAAAGAGTTAAAACTCTACGGGAAAGAGACCCTCATAAAGGTCTTCTACGACATGCTCGTCATCCGTGAGTTTGAGACAATGCTCGACTCCATCAAAAGAGAGGGTGTTTATCAAGGCATCTCTTACAACCATTTAGGACCGGCCCACTTGAGTATTGGTCAAGAATCGGCGGCTGTCGGTCAAGCGTTAGCTTTAGAGCCTGAAGACTTTATCTTTGGCTCTCACCGCTCTCACGGTGAAATCTTAGCTAAGTGTCTCTCGGCTATTGCTAAGATGGATGAGAAAGAGATCGAGAAGATTATCAGCGAGTTTATGGATGGCGAGACCTATAAATTGGTGCAGGAGCACTTCCCCGGTAAAGATCTCAAAGATTTAGCAGAAAACTTTGTTATCTACGGGACATTGGCCGAAATTTATGCTAAGGCCCCCGGTTTTAGCCGTGGTTTAGGTGGCTCAATGCATACCTTCTTTGCCCCCTTTGGCTCTATGCCCAACAACGCCATCGTGGGGGGATCGGGAACAATTGCCTTTGGCTCGGCCCTCTATAAAAAGGTTAACCGCCAGAAAGGGATCGTTATTGCCAACCTCGGGGACGGTTCAATGTCACGTGGCCCGGTTTGGGAGGCGCTGAATATGGCAGCCATGGATCAATTCCACACCCTGTGGAAAGAGCTCCCCGGTGCTCCCCCCTATATGGTAAACATCTTTAATAACCTCTACGGAATGGGGGGCCAGCCGATTGGCGAGACCTCCGGTGTGGAGATTGCGGCCCGCATCGGAGCGGGTGTTAATCCCGAGGCTATGCACGCTGAGCGTGTTGACGGCTTCAACCCTCTAGCCGTAGCTGAAGCCACTGCTCGCAAGAAGAAACTCCTCTTAGAGGGACAGGGGCCGGTTATCATGGACACGTTGACTTACCGTTTCAGTGGCCACAGCCCCTCAGACGCCATGACTTACCGAACTAAAGAAGAGCTGGAGCTCTTTAAAGAGCAAGACCCCATCTTTGCCTATGGGCGCTACCTTGTCGATAACAAGTTGGTCACTGAAAAAGAGCTCGAGGCAATCGATGTAAAAATTAAAGAGAAGATGCATAGAGCTCTTGAGATTACCGTTGATGCCCACCTTTCTCCTATGGTTGAGGAGCAATTTATCGAAGACGTGATGTTCAGTCACGGCAATGTAGAGAGTTTTAGCCAAGCTGAACCTGAACTGCTCCAAAAATTAGAAGAGAACCCCCGTGTGCAACAAATCGCCCGACGCAGTCGCTACGCCTATGATGAAAATGGGAAAGAGTTACCGGCAAGCCGCCAGTACCAGTACCGTGATGCGGTTTTTGAAGCAATGGTCTACCGCTTTACCAGAGATGCCTCCATGGTAGCCTATGGAGAAGACCACCGGGACTGGGGAGGCGCATTTGCCTGTTACCGCGGTTTAACGGAACTATTGCCCTACCACCGCTTCTTTAATTCACCGATTTCAGAGTCGGCGATTGTCGGCAGTGGTGTGGGCTATGCTCTCAGTGGGGGACGCGCCGTAGTGGAGTTGATGTACTGTGACTTCCTAGGCTGTGCCGGGGATGAGGTTTTTAACCAAATGCCCAAATGGCAAGCCATGAGTGCCGGTTATCTGAAGATGCCCCTTGTTTTAAGGGTCTCGGTCGGCAATAAATATGGAGCACAACACTCCCAGGAGTGGACCGGGATGGTTGGTTCGGTACCGGGGCTCAAAGCGATGTATCCGGCCACGCCCTACGACGTTAAAGGGATGCTCAACTACGCCTTAAGGGGAACGGACCCCGTAGTTTTCTTTGAGAGTCAAAAACTCTACGGCATAGGGGAGCGCTTCGTCAAAGAAGGGGTACCGCAAGGGTATTACGAGATTCTCGAAGGTGAGCCGGTAATCCGTAAAGTGGGCCAAGATATTACCCTGATTGCTTTAGGTCCCTCACTCTACACCTGCATCGATACCGCTAAAGTTCTTGAGGAGAAATATGGCGTCGACGCTGAAGTCATCGACTTACGCTGGATAAACCCCCTCAAGTACGAAATGTTGGTGGAGTCGGTCAAAAAGACCGGTCGGGTAGTTTTAGTCACCGATAGCGCTGAAAGGGGTAGTTACCTGCAAACAGTTGCCGCTAACATTGGCCGGTTAGCTTTTGATTACCTCGACGGACCACCGGTGGTCGTAGGTAGTCGTAACTGGATTACTCCGCCGGCCGAGATGGAAGATTATTATTTTCCACAGGTGAGTTCGTTATTAGATTCAATTCATGCGCAAATTCTCCCCCTCAGAGACCATAAAGTGACCCGTAATAAGAGTGATGGTGAATTTAATCGTATCCAAGGAGCGGGAGTTTAATCAGTGAAAGATCTTAACCTATTGAAGCAACAAATTAATAGTGAAGACCGGGCAGTTCGTTTAAAGGCTGCCCGCGAGCTGGGAGAGGCCCTTAAAAATGGCTCTCTTCAGCGTGAAGTCCTCCAAGAGGTCAATAATCATGTCCATACTACCTATTCTTATAGCCCCTACGAGCCGGCGGCGGCCGCTTGGGGGGCTTGGCAAGCCGGGTTGGGGATTGTTGGCTCGATTGATCACGATAGTATCGGTGCTGCCCAAGAGATGTTAGAGGCCTCTGCCCTTTTGGGCATTGCCTCAACAGTAGGCTTTGAGGTGCGCAGTGGCTTCCAAAACACCCCCTTCGCCACCCGAAAAGTCAATAATCCTGACAGCCCGGGAATTGTTTACATGTGTGTTCATGGCGTTCCCCGTAATGCCATCGCCCAAGTTGACCAGTTCCTAGCCCCGATAAGACGTGTACGGAATATCCGCAACGCCGCCCAAGTTGACGCTCTCAATGCCCTTATTAAAGATTCTGGCCTCAGTGCCATAAACTTTGAAAGGGATGTAGTGCCCCTCTCTAAGGCCTCTGAAGGGGGCGGTATTACCGAGCGCCATATCCTGCACGCCTTTGCCCAAAAGATCCTGTTAGTGGCACCACAGGGGGCTCAGACGGTTAAATTTTTGGAGGAGAAACTACAAATTAGCGTGAGTGGTAAAGTGCGCGAGTTTCTTCTAGATACGACCAACGTCCATTACATCTACGATTTACTGGGAGTTTTAAAGAGTAATTACCTCCCTAATTTCTTTATCCAACCCTCCGTTGAAGAGACTGTGAGTGTTACAGATGTAGTTAACTTTGGCCTCTCAATAGGGGCTATTCCAGCCTACGCCTACCTTGGTGATGTGACGGAAAGTGTGACCGGCGATAAAAAGGCTGAAGAGTTTGAGGATGCTTATCTTGATGAGTTAGTCGCTTTCTTAGCCGAAATTGGGTTCCCGGCAATCACCTATATGCCCCCTCGGAACACCAAAGAGCAGATGGTACGACTCCAAAAATTGTGTCAAAAACACAACCTTATGGAGATTAGTGGGGTCGATATCAACTCTTCAAGGCAATCTTTTAACTGCCCTGAATTGTTGGCCCCGGAGGCCCGCCATCTGGTAGATTCAGCCTGGGCTCTTGTGGCCCATGAGAAGTTAGTTGACCACAATCGTAATTGGGGACTATTCAGTCAAAACTCCCCGGTGGCAAAACTTCCCCTCAAAGCGCGAATCGAGCTCTATTGCCAATT
>JBAYSE010000123.1:0-4914 GCA_041676265.1 Sphaerochaetaceae bacterium | reverse complement strand
TTGATATAGGTTATCTTGGCAGTGAAAAGCTTTTCAGCAGCTTTCAGGTCCTTTGGAAATTCCATGTTCTGAGGCCAAGCTACTTGAACAGTAACACCCTTACCGGCTAGCAGATTAAGACCATTAACAGCCCCTAGTGCCGCCCCCTCATAGACAACGCTCTGCCGAGTTGCATTGTTGGTCACCTCTATTTGTGCTTCGTTGAGAATTTGGTGAATACTACCGGCATTATTTACAGTAAGACTGATGGCTTGTCTACCGTCTGAGGTCAATACCGGCTTAACTTGTTCGACTTGAACTTTAACGGCACTCCGAGTGGGGCTAACGTAAAGGCTGGTAGTATAGACATAAAGGAAGTTAAACATGCTCTGTCCCTCAGTTGCACGCCCTTTGGAGTAAGGGATCTGTTCAGCTCTCAATCTAAAGGCCATCTCGGACGGAACACTACGAGGCCCTCGATACTGTACTCGGACAATTTGCGAGCTCTGGGGCTTTAAAATAACTTTGCTGGGGACTATTGAGAAATAAGCCGCCGCATTCTCATTTTTTTCCTTGCCGGCACTATCTAAATCTCTGGTCAAAGCCGAGATTTCTACGGCTATACTGTCGTTAGAGTCATTTACAATTGTGTAAGTCTTAGTACTGTTTACCCCTGTTGGAGCAAAGGTTTGCTCTAACGGAGAGAACTGAAATGCAAAAACCGGCACAATCGAAAAGATCAACAGCAGTATAACTATTAATCTAATTTTTCCTCTGTTCATAGTCTGCATCATATCATTCAAACGGTTTGTGTGCAAAGTCATTTTTTTAACATCATCTCCCTTTTTCATAGCTGCAACCTCATAGTCTAATCGTAAATATTTTAGGATAGCTTTAATATAGGGAATGAAAACACTTGTGTCAATTGTAATTAGGTCTTTACTCCCAAATATGGGACATAACCCCTTTTAATCGCAATTTTTCCAAAATCTTGTGTCATAATGCTCTAATATACTAAAAACACTCTTTTATTGACACTCTTCTCTTATGTATGGTATGTTCTTGCTCGAATGAACGGGCTGTAGCGCAGGGGTTTAGCGTACATGTCTGGGGGACATGGGGTCCGCGGTTCAAATCCGCGCAGCCCGATAGACTGCAAGGAGTTATTCCTTGCAGTTTTTTTGTTTTTGAGCTTAGTGTGCTTTCAGTAATTCGTTACATAGACGGGTAATACTTGAGTTGCTAAAACCGTGAAAAACCACGGTTAGGAGAATCGTTAGCACAATATAACGTACTATACTATTTCATTCGTTATAGCAATTATTAGAGCCTAGTGGTACACTACAGAGCAATGATTGATGTGAACGCCTATAAACACCGTTACAGTTTCCTTGAGATGTATAAGGTCTTCCTTTTAATGTTCAAGGGGCTACCCCTCTTAATAAAGAACAAGAAAAAACGGCTCGTTGACGAAGATTTTATTGAGCGCATTATGTTGGCTGTTACTGAAGTTAACGGTTGTGTAGTCTGCAGCTATGCCCACACTAAAATGGCCTTGGAAAGTGGCTTCTCTATTGAAGAGATAGAGAGCTTCTTTGTGGGAAGTGACCTCTATATTAAGCCTGAAGAATCACTGGGGATCATGTTTGCGCAAAACTATGCCGACACTCAAGGCTCTTATAGTGCTGAAGCTTACGCCTCTTTAGTTAAATATTATGGCCAAGAAAAGAGTAAAATAATCTTGGCAGCTACTAGGGCCATGATGGCAGGTAATGTAATTGGTCTCCCTATGAGTGCCATTTATGCCCGCTTTAGAGGGAAAAAGTACTCCAATAGCTCCTTTGTCTATGAAATCACTATGATAGCCGCACCTCTATTTTTAATTCCAATAAGTGCTCTTCACTCACTATTTTTAAAAAGGGACTAGTAGGTTTCTCTAATAAATGGGGCCAGAAGTGTAGAAACAGAGGTCATTTTTAGCATAAAATAAACTTTATGAATTTTTTGTGGTTGTTAGTAATGCATTTGGCAGCAGCCTTAGGTGGCTATATACTTATCCGCTTAAAAGCCCCCGCCGGAGCCATGGTGGGCTCAATGCTCGGTGTTGTACTCTTCTTTGTAATCGGTCGGATAGAGATTACCTATTATGCTCCAATTAGGCTTATAGCCCAAGTGCTGTCGGGTTTAGTTATCGGGTTAGGCTTCTCACACGATAACTTTAGGGTCTTAGTGAAGATGATGGGTCCCGTCCTGGTCTTAATCGCCACCATGGTAGTTGTCAACGTCGCGTTTGCCCTCCTTATGTACACGGTAACCGACTTTACTTTTATGACAAGCCTCTTTGCCACGGGACTGGGAGGAGTCGCCGACCTGGCCCTTATTGCGCCCGACTTTGGTGCAGATATGGAAGTAGTAGCCCTTCTGCAACTCTTCAGATTGGTGACAGTCGTTTTGCTTTTCCCGCCCCTCATAAAAGGACTACTGGGGATTAAGGAGGATTCTTTGAAAAGCGCAGCACGCGCCGTTTCTAGTGAAAAAGTAAAAACACCAATGACCTTTCGCTTTACCATTACCCTTATGGTTGCTTTGGCCGGAGGCCTCCTTTTTTACTACCTTAAAGTACCAGCCGGTGGAATCCTTGGAGCCATCTTCGCCACAGCTTTACTTAACATCTTAAGTGATAAAGGGGGAGCCCCCCTCGTGATGAAAAGTGTTGCCCAAATTTTAGTGGGAGCTTACATCGGAAGCAATCTCTCCTTCGCAACACTCCTTAAGCTCCCCCACCTGCTGCTTCCCTACTTAATCTTAGTGGCTGAGATTTTTGCGATGGGGTTTTTAGGTGCCTTCCTTTTTACCAAATTCTTTGCCTTCGATTGGCCTACAGCCCTCTTTTGTGCCGCCCCCGGTGGCGTACAGGTAATGGGACTCATTGGACAAGAATACGGCATTGATGCCCCTAAGATCGTCTTAATGCACACTATAAGGATCTTTGGTACCCTGGTATTTTTACCAATCCTGGCAGGCATATTAGGATAAACTAAAAATGTTTTATTTATAAGACGTAAAACCTTTTATTTTTGGCCAACTTCTGGTATCCTAATAAAATGAAAGGGAGAATTACTCTCATTTCAGCTATCCTCTTCACCATTTCTCTGTTCTTAGCAGCCGCCTATGCCCCGACCGGATACAACTTCTATTTATCATATGCACAAGATATAACGGGCAATAACATCGACCTCAGCCATTCATGGGCTCTATCTAACTTTGGGACTCTTCAGTTGAACTCTCAAACCGGTGGCGACCTGTGGGACAGCTTGACGATGGTAATGACCTCTGCAAACCCTACTTTTCGCTTGGTCCATATCGATCCCCAAAAGTCTGACAAATACTTCCCTATTTACTTTGAGTTTAATTTGAATGGAGTTGGATCTGGTAGTGCTCAAGGAAACTACATGATTGACTGCTCGCCTACTATCTTCACGATGCCTATGGGACGGTATCATTGGGCCGGGGGCAATTTAATATTTCACTCTCTCGACATTAGTGAAAACCTCCCCGAATCATGGAACGGAACCTACTATACCTACCTACGGATGCAGTTCTTTGCCAATTACGGTAGTGAGCAGGTAGAGCTAGAAGATGCTGAAATTACCCTGAATTTTTTTGTCCACTATAAGAGCACGACTGTGCCCCCCAGTGGCCACAATTATGTAACGGCGCTAACGGTTCTCCCCTTTCCCGTTACCAGCAATATCGACATCCAACAGATGCAAACCTTTAATTCTGAAGAGCCGGTGGCAGGGGTCTCTTTTGCCTCCAACGATAAACGACCCAGCGCTAACTACAAGATAGTCGTTAGTCCGGGAGAAAACCCTACCGGTAATTACGCTTTCCACAAAGTCAATGGTAGCAGCACCCCCATTCCTTATAAAGTACGGGTCCCCTCAAGGGTGAACTATTTCAATACCGGGAGTTTTAATTTCACCCCATCTACGCAAGCCGGCACCGGCTACTGGCAAGATTTCTTCGATATCGTGATTGGAGCGGTCAATTACACGAATGTCCCCTTATGTGCCGGTAAATATCAAAGCCGAATCAAAGTCGAGCTAATCTACGAATAATCCTGAGCCAATCATCGGACGTAGTGCAAGTCAGCTCTCAATGGTGTATTATTAGCTATCATATTAAGAGGTTTAGATTTGAAAGAAAAAAAATTGTTTGTAGTCTACCTGGCGGCCTTGGCATTCACGCTAATTACCGGCCTTTCCTTCATTTTCGGTAAAGTAGCTTTAGCAGTGGCTCACCCGTTAGACCTTTTAGCCTTCCGGTTCACAGCCTCTTTTTTAGGCATTTTAAGCCTCTTTTTCTTTAAAAAAGTCCATTTTAGATATACCCTTAAACAGATTTTGAAGATCCTCCCGTTAGCCCTCTTCTACCCTCTCCTCTTTTTCACCTTTCAAACCTTTGGCTTAGAAGCGGCTTCGGCTATCGAAGCGAGTATCCTGTCGGCCTCAATACCAATCTTTACCCTCTTGATGGCTACCTTTTTCCTCAAAGAGAGGGCGAGTCTCTTACAAATCATCTCAATAATAGCCTCGGTGGCCGGGGTGATTTACATAACGCTTATGAAGGGTGCTTCTTTAGAGATTAGGAGCCTAAAAGGGATTATTTTTATCCTTTTATCGACCCTCAGTTTTGCCGGTTACAGCGTCCTCGCCCGGATTTTAACCAAAGAGTTCTCTAGCTTAGAGCTTACGACAATTATGGTGGTAATTAGCTTTCTTTGCTTTAACATCTTAGTAGTGGGTAAGCTATCAGCAACGGGAGAAATTTAGTCACTTACCAACGGGTGTATTTTAGTCAGTTCCAACACCTTAAAAATAGTCACCCTCCCGCTAGCTATTTTAGGGAACCTACCTGCTGTAGTTTTTCTTT
>JBAYSE010000122.1:0-4966 GCA_041676265.1 Sphaerochaetaceae bacterium | reverse complement strand
CAATTCTCTGAGAAAGAGTTGGTTGACTTAACTTTCGCTATAGTCAGCATCAACTCTTGGAACCGCTTAGCTATCAGTTTCCACTCCCTAGCCGGTTCTTACAAACCGGAGCATCCCGTTGCCGGAGGGAAATAGAGATGAAAAACCACTACCACTATTTAATTATCGGGGGTGGTTTAACGGCCGATGCCGCGGTCCGTGGCATTAGAGAAATCGACAAAGAGAACTCTATCGGTATAATCAGTAGGGAGGGGGATCCTCCCTACATTAGAAGCAAACTCTCCAAAGGGTTGTGGAAAGAGACCTCTCTCGATAAAATCTGGTGCAATACCCAAGAACTTGATGTAGACATCCTCCTTAGCCGTCAAATTATAGCTCTCAACAGAGAAGCCCAAACCGTACAAGATGAGGCAGGAGAGCTCTACTCCTACGATAAATTGCTCTTAGCGACGGGAGGCACCCGGCGCCACTTACCACTCAACAGTGACCGTATTATCTACTACCGCACCCTGCAGGATTACAGAGAATTAAAAGATTTGAGCGTTAAAAACTCCTCTTTTTTAGTGATTGGCGGGGGCTTTATAGGCTCCGAGATCGCGGCTGCCCTCGCGATGAGGGGCAAAGAGGTAACTATGGTTTTTCCCGAGCAGACGATCGGCGAACGTGTTTTCCCGCAAGAATTAGCCCAATACGTAACTCAATATTACCGCCAAAAGGGGGTAAATGTAGTTAGTGAGGATACAATTGTAACTATCGATGACAGTACTCCCAAACTCTCTTTAGCAACTCAAAATGGCCTCTCTTTTACTGTGGACGGCGTAATTGCAGGCATCGGGATTATCCCCAACACCACCTTAGCTGAAAATGCGGGGCTTAAAATCGACAACGGCATCGTGGTTAATAGTTTTTTGGAGACCAGTGACTCCCAGATCTACGCAGCCGGTGATGTTGCTGCCTTCCCCTCCAAAGTATTCGGCAAATACAGGCGGGTGGAGCACGAAGACAATGCCATTGCCATGGGACGGTTAGCCGGAGGCAACATGGCAGGGGCCCACCAGAGCTATGAACACACCCCGATGTTCTACTCTGACCTCTTTGATCTAGGCTACGAGGCCGTCGGTGAATTAGATAGCTCGTACAAGACCTTTACTGACTGGATAGAGCCCTTCAAAAAAGGGGTAATCTACTACTTGCAAGCAGAGCAAATCAAAGGAATCTTACTGTGGAACGTGTGGGATAGGGTAAAGGAGGCTACGGCTCTACTCGGCAAGCGAGGCGACAACCTTAGTGGCCGCCTCCCCTAATCAGCGCTTAAAGAAACCTCCCTGCGAGAGGTAGGCTAAGGCCACCTCCCGGGGAGCGCCCCCTTCAACGGCAATTTGACTGTTTAATCTTTGGAGGACTTCTAAAGTCAGACTCTCAAAAATAGGTTCAAGGAGTGTTTTGATGGTTGGATGTTGCTCTAAGACTTCTCCCCTAATAATAGCCGCCGGGGCATACACCGGTTGGATACGCAAAGTATCCTCTAGAATCTTCAAATTTAAAGCGGCTAACTGTCCATCTGTCCCGTAGGCCATCGCAGCATTTACCCCCTCTTGGCCGGTCGCTGCCGCTTGCTCTGTGAGAGTGGTGTTACCCCCCGCAAAAACTAAGAGTTGGTTTTGCTTGACACTAAAACCGTAACTCTTCTCAAAACTTGGCAGGGCAGCTTCGCTGGAGACAAACTCTTCGCTGGCAGCCAGTTTAAACTCTCCCCCGGCATTAATATAACGGGCCAAATCCTCTAAAGTTGCCAACCCTTCCCTCTCACTCATCTCTTGGCGAATAGCAATCGCCCAAGTATTATTAGCCGGTGAAGGCTTCAACCACACTATATTATTGGCCTTGAGGTCCAATTCCCGCGCCTTCTCATAACCTGCCTGTGCATCTTTCCATAGCCCCTCTTCACTCTGACCGGGGAAGAAAAAGAAGGCATTCCCGGTGTACTCGGGGTAGATATCTATCTCCCCCGCAATAATGGCCGACCTTACAATGTTAGTTGCCCCTGTCTGGCTCTTATCGATAACGCTAAACCCTGCATTTTCTAAGGCTATTACAATCATGTTGCCTAGGAGAGCCCCTTCGGTATCGATCTTGGAGCCGACCACAATCTCCCCTTTAGTCTCCGCTCTAGCCATGCTAAAGAGGGGAGCAATTGCCATACTGGCCATAATTAGCGTTAAAAGTGTTTTCCTCAATACTGACTTCATGTTTTATCCCGAACTACCGACCCCTTACGTGCTCTACAACAGTGCGATTTTGAAAGGGCGTAGTCCTTTCTCCTCATAACCGGAATATAGTAATGGATTTTAATAAAGGCAAACTGGGGGGGGTGTGCGAGGCATTTTTAATGTGTTATGTTGTGCGGGTAGGAGTTTTTGTGCGAGTAACAGGAAGCTATTCTAAATATGGGAAGAAGCTCACTTTTACGGCCTTAATTGCATTCGTGGGGAGTTTTTTCCTCCCCTTTTTTGTTTTTAGGGAGAACCGGGTGGCCCCGCCACTTTCTGTTAAACTCCCTTTGCCATACACCTTTATCCTAGTTATACCACCCCTCTTACTAGTGCTCTCCCTGTTAGTATCCAAGCGGCGCCTTTCAACTGTAATGCTCTCTTTTAGCGGAACGCTGAGCATTATCCTCGCTACCCTTATCCTCGTTAGTAGCGGCTCGATGCACGTCCAAAACTTCTTACCACTGGGGCGCTTTAGCCCCACCAGTGGCTTCTACCTCTACATTATAGGTGCTGTGGTGATCTTTGTGATGAAACCGCACCTAAACCTTTGGGACTACATCGGCTTTATCTTAATAGCCTTGAGCTTCATAGTTTTAGTTGGAAAGGAGAGCCTTAGTCACCTATCGCTCACTATGGAAGCTAAAAACTTTGGCCCACGCCTCACCAGAGAGCTCTTCGCCCATGTCCGCATTACCTTGATTAGCCTTTTGGTGAGTGGTGTCGTCGGTTTCCCCTTAGCACTCTTAAGTTACCACCATGCGAAATTCAAGAAAGGGGTTTTTCTCTTTTTGAACCTTGGACAAACGATCCCGGCGATTGCCTTGTTTGGACTTTTAATTGCCCCCTTAGCGGCCCTCTCCCACACCTTCCCCTTTTTAAGGGCGTGGGGACTCAAAGGATTAGGCAACGCCCCGGCTATTATCGCTTTGAGCCTCTATGGGCTCTACCCCATTATTCGCTACAGTTACAGTGCATTTGAAAACCTAGAGCCTTCTGTTATAGATAGCGCCAAAGGGATGGGGATGAGTTCTGCTCAGATTTGGAGGATTGTACGCCTCCCCTTGACAACGGCGACCATCTTAAACGGAGTTAGGGTCGCCTTGGTCCAAACTATAGGGAACGCCACCCTTGCCAAACTCATTGGGGGTGATGGCTTGGGAGTTTTAGTGTTTGAGGGGTTGGGACAAGCCTCCACCGATATGGTCCTTCTGGGGATGCTCTTAATAGTTGCCCTCACCCTGGTGGCCGATTCCCTCTTTCAACTCCTCATTTTTTTCGCCACCCCTAAAGCTTTAAGGAGCCGGCATGGTTAAAACTAAACCATTTATTATCCTCAGTAATGTCAGTGCCAATTACGGAGAGGTTGAAGCTCTAAAAAACCTCTCCCTGGAGATCCCCTCCCAGCGGATTACCGTCCTCATAGGCCCCAGTGGATGTGGTAAATCGACAACTCTCCGCTGTCTCAACGGTTTGGTGAAGCCCTCGGCAGGCACTATCAGTTACGAAGACCAGGCGATTAAAGGGCTCAGTGAGACCGCCTTAAGACGCAAAATGGGATACGTCATTCAATCGGTGGGCTTAATGCCCCACCTTAGTGTTGAAGAGAATATCGACTTAGTTCCCAAACTTTTAGGTTACCCGCGCTCCTCCAGAAGGGAGCGGGTCGAAAGATTACTCAATTTAGTGCGCCTCGACCCTGCAGTCTATTTAAAGAAATATCCCCACGAACTCTCAGGCGGCGAAGCGCAACGCATTGGTGTCGCCCGTGCTTTAGGGGGCGACCCACCCCTCCTACTGATGGATGAACCTTTTGGAGCAGTTGACCCCTTAGTTAGAGAACAACTCCAAGGGGAGTTTATTAGAATCCACCGTAAACTGAAGAAGACTGTAATCTTTGTCACCCACGACATCGATGAAGCCCTGCGCCTCGCCGATTACCTGGTAGTAATGAATGCAGGAGAGGTAGTGCAAGCCGCTGAACCGGAAAAGATCTTGGCTGAACCCAAAAATGAATTCGTAGATAAATTTTTGGGGCCCAACCGGGCACTCAAGCGGTTAACCCTCTTTACAGCCGACAGATGGATGGAGGAGGCTCTAATTGGTAAAGAAACTTTCACTAAAGAATACCCCGGGTGCTACTGGGAGACCGACCAAGAGGGGCATCCTTTGCGAGCTTCAGGCTGGGTAGAGGGGCGGTTTATAGAACGGGAAATCGACACTGACGCCCATACTGTCCAGAAATATAGTTCACTGCGTGAGTGTATCTCTAAAATTTTAACTCTGGGGCTCCCCGCCACCGCTGTTGTTGATGAGCGGGGAGTCCTCTGTGGGGAGGTCCGTTTTGCCACAATCCAAAAAGTCAGTCGCTCCTAAGCGCTTAATAACTCTAGCTATCCTCACCCTTTTTCTCCTGCTCTACGCCCTCAGTGAACCCTTTCAAATAGTGCTTTTGTCTAAAATCTTTCCCCATGCCCCTCAGTACACCCATAGCCGCAAAACAATCTTAGAGATGGTCACAGTACATCTGGCCATCACAATCGGGGCCACTCTCTTGTCCACCATAGTGGGTATTGTCATCGGGATATTGGTAACGCGGGACTTTGGTTATGCTTGGCAACGACTTGTCTTGCGTCTCAACGCTTTTGTGCAAACCTTCCCCCCCTCCGCCGTCATTATAATGGCTTTTCCCCTCT
>JBAYSE010000121.1:0-5036 GCA_041676265.1 Sphaerochaetaceae bacterium | reverse complement strand
AGTTTTCTTCATAAGAAACCTCCTATTGTTTACTGCTTCTCCTAGCAGTATTCTTTATCTATCCTTTCTCCTTTTGGCGACTATGGCATCGAGCATGATGACTGTAATCAGTACCAGCCCTCTGACAAATTTTTGCATAGACCCACTGACACCTAATAAGGTCAGTGCGTTAAACAAAACAGCCAAAAGAAGCACTCCAATAATAGTTTTGTGAACTCCACCGTTACCACCCAACAGGCTAGTCCCACAAATGATGGTGGCGGCAATACAATACAGAGAGAGGTCTTGCCCATAAGGCGCCCATCCGGCTTTGATTCTGACCCCATACATAGCTGCCGCTAAAGCTGCAGCTGCACCGAGCATGGTAAACACTATAAATTTTGAAAAAACAACATTAATCCCCGATAACCTAGCAACTTCATAATTACCACCTGTGGCGTAGATATCTCGCCCGAACTTTGTGTTACGGAGGAACCAAATGAACAGCACAGCCACTGCCACGTAAACCATGGGGATGATTGAAATATCGCCAACATGGATTCTCCCAATCGCTTTGAGTGTAGCGTTATCTGTATTTATGGGTTGAGCTTTTGTAACGACGAAAGCCAACCCTTTGATGGCTATCATTGTTCCCAAGGTTACGACGAAAGCCGGCATTTTCACTTTGGCAACTAGATACCCATTGAAAGCACCAAATAATGCTCCACAAAGGATTGTGACAACGAAAGCCCCGAGTACCCCAATCGTGTTACAACACATCGTAAAAAGGACCGTAGACCATCCAAAAACCGAAGAAGCTGAAAGGTCAAATTCTCCGCTAATGATGACCACGGTCATAGCACAGGCGGCAATTCCATAAATTGAGCTTTCATTAATGATGTTTACAATATTGTCCCAAGTCGAGAAGGAGCGCTTGGTGAAAACCATGAAGATTATAAAGCCTATCAAAAAAACTGAGACAGCATTTTCGAGAATAAATGTAATTATTTTTTTCTTGTCAGGCAAAGACTTTAACATGTGCCATCTCCTTTAGTTTTAATTGTTTATTGAGAATATCCATCCCTACGGCAATGAGGATTAAGATGCCTTTGACTATCTGCTGATGGTAGGCTGTGATCCCTAAGATATTCAAAGCATTACTCATAATCCCAATGATAACTGCCCCCATTACTGTCCGCATAACGCTACCACTGCCACCGCTCATGGGAGTACCCCCCACCACAACGGCAGCAATTACATCCATCTCATAATTTAGTCCGGCAGTAGGGTTAGAAGAGGTTACCCGGCTACACAAGACTACACCGCCAAGGCCCGCTAGTACCCCAGAAATTATAAAGTAGCTGATACGGTTGAGTTTGATGTTAATCCCGCTCATTTTAGCAACATCCATATTGCCTCCAATGAACGTCATCACCCTCCCATATTTAGCTTTCTTAAGGACAAATTCCATAACTATGGCTATTGACAAGAAGATTATGATTGGCATAACCCCTTGTCCCATAGATTTAAAGAAGCCATCTGAAATACGCCCTGAGATGAAAAGTCCATTGGAAGGGAAAAGGGCAATTGAGGCTACGACAACTTGCATCCCGTAGGTGACTATGAAAGCCTCTCCTGTGCGTCCATCAATGAGGGAAATGAGGACGCCATTAATGACTCCAACGGCAACCCCCGCTAAAAGGCCATAAAGGATGGCAATATACTCATTGACTCCCGCATTGATATTTAAGATGGTAATAACACCGGCCAGGGAGACTACCGAACCAACTGAAAGGTCAAAAGCGCCTCCGATTATACAATAGGTCATTCCACAGGCTACAATTCCAACTACGGAAACTTGCCGTAAAACATTCAGTAAATTATTAAAAGTCAAGAAATTCCTCTCAATAATCCCTGTTACAATAATGAGTAGGAGAATCACCAAAATTATTCCGTTATTTCTCACTACATCAATAAATCTTTTTTGGTTCATTGCTTCTCTCCAAATTACTCTATGACTAATTCCATGACTTTATCGCCCGTCATATCTTGACCGGTAAGTTCACCCTTAATTTGTCCCTTGTGCATAACCAATAATCTGTCGCTCATGCTAAGCACCTCCGGCAACTCACTGGAGATCATGATGATTGACTTTCCCTGTTCCGTGAGGGTATTCATTAGGCAATAAATTTCATATTTTGCACCGATATCGATTCCACGCGTGGGCTCATCAAAGATCATGATTTCTGCATTTGAGAATAACCACTTTGCCAGTACTACCTTCTGTTGGTTACCTCCCGATAAATTAAAAAGTGTCTGATGAATTGAAGGGGTCCTAATATTCAATTTCTCAACATATTCACTGGCAACTTTGTTCTCTAGCCCTTTACTTATAACAACTCCCTTTTTAACGGCGTCCAGCTTTGTAATAGTAATGTTCTTTGTTAAGGTTGTATCGAGTACCAAACCGGTCTCCTTGCGATCTTCTGTCACCATACCCAAAGAATTAAGTTTCCCCTCTCTAGTCGATCTAATCGATACAGGCTTCCCGTAGATCTCAATAGTTCCACTGTCAGGGGGGTCCGCACCAAAAATGGCCTCTGCCAACTCTGTCCTGCCAGCCCCTACTAAGCCGGCAATTCCCAGAATTTCGCCTTTATGTAAATCAAATGAGATATCCTTCAACTGCGTTCCACGGTTTAGGTTTTTAACAGAGAGCACTAACTCTCCGGGCTTAACACTGCGGGGAGGATATTCTGCATCCATAGCGCGACCAACCATGAGTTCAATTATTTCCGGACGAGAAGTCTCTTTAACTAAATGCTCGCCGACTAGTTTTCCATCGCGCAAAACAGAGACAACATCACAAATTTGGAAAATCTCATCGAGTTTATGGGAGATATAGATAATGGTTATTCCATCCCTTTTGAGTTTTTGAATAATAGGGAAAAAGAGTTCAATCTCTTTTTTTGTCAGAGAAGAGGTGGGCTCATCCATCACGATTACCTTGGCTTTATAAGAGAGTGCTTTGGCAATCTCCACCAGTTGCTTTTCCGCCGTAGATAACCTACCGACTGGTTTGGTAACATCGAAATCAAACCCCAAGCTTTCCAGTAAACTACGGGCACTGGCATTAATAGCTTTCCAATCAATTAATCCCTTACCCTGAAAGCGCCCTAGAAAGATATTTTCTGAGACCGAGAGGGTGTTGATAAGGTTAAATTCTTGGAAGATTGTACTAATGCCCTTCTCTTGAGCATCCTTAACCCCGTGCAACTCTAGTTCGTTACCCTCAAAAACAAGCGATCCGGATGTTTGAGTATAGACCCCATTCAATACTTTCATGAGGGTAGATTTGCCGGCTCCATTTTCACCAATTAAAGCATGAATGACTCCTCGCTTGACTTTTAGCGTAACATCATCCAGCGCCACCACTCCGGGAAAAATCTTGGTTATTCCATTCATTTCTAATACGTAGTCATTCATAAAACACCCTTTTAGTTTAAAAAAATAATTAATCTGGAGAAATCAGGTCAACAATGGAACTCCTCAACTCCTCTAGTTTAACGTCAAACTTAAATCCATGGTAAGGCCTGAAACTTCAGATGTCAAGAAAATTATCGCATGGAATATAATATTTGACAACGATGTAAATAACGTTTAAGCTTATTTAAACGCAGATATTGATTTATTGGTAAGAAGGGTCCCACAATGACCATAAAGGAATTAGCTGAAAAAGCAGGTGTCTCATTTTCGACTGTTGCTAAGGCCTTAAATAATAATGAAACGATCAATATTGAAACACGCAGACGCATTCAATCCCTGGCTAAGAAGTACAATTACCGCCCCAATATCCTTGCGAAAGGGTTGCGTAATCGCCATACGCAAACTATTGGAGTTATTTTAAATGACTTACAGAGTCCTTTTTATTCTGAAATTTATAAGGCTATAGGCGATATTCTTTATAAAAATGGATATACTATGTATCTGGCCGACTCCAAATACGACGAAACTACCGAAAGAAAGAATATATTGACTATGATTGGCCTGGGGGTAGAGGGTTTGATTATCTCTGCGGTAAACGAGCGCTCAAACAATTTGGAACTATTACTAATGGAAGATGTCAAAACCGTCTTTATCGACAACCGACCCCTTTGGGACGATATAAGTTGTGTTTATGTCGATCACACAGTTGCATCCTATTTAGCCACAAAATACCTTATAACCCATGGGCATAAGAAAATCCTCCTATTAAATGGGCCTGTTAACCTCCCCTCTTCACGCCGGTTTTATCAAGGGTATCTTGATGCCTTAAAAGAGGCTACTTTACCGGTCAATCCATCACTTACTATTTACGATTCACTAGGACTGTTGGAAACAGTTTCCCTAATGAATAAAATCTGGAGGGGCAACCACAGGGTCGGCCTCAACGACTTCACCGCGATTATTACTTTGAGCGACCTTTCGGCCATCGGAATCTATGAAGCCGCTCTAAATAATAATTTTTCAATTCCAAGAGACTATAGTGTAGTCGGTTACGACAATATATTTGGCACTGAATATCTGTCACCACCATTAACCACCATCCATCAACCGAAGGAACAAACTGGCTCTCTGGCTGTCACTATGCTTTTAAATAGTATTCTTAGCAAAGCAGAAGATAATTTCCAAATAATCCTTAACCCCACCCTTATAGAGAGGCAATCGGTATTAAAAATTGACTGACTTTTGATTTAAAAGCAGTCTTGACCAAAAGAGACCAATAGTGTAGGTTTTTGACTGTTAGCGGCAGTGGTGGAAGTGGTAGACACGCTAGCTTGAGGTGCTAGTGGCCGAGAGGCTGTGGAGGTTCAAGTCCTCTTTGCCGCACTTCTTAAACCCTTATCATACAAGAAGTTGATAAGGGTTGTTTTTTATATGCAACCCTTAATTCGGGCTCTAGCACAAAACCTGTGTGAAAATGAATAAGACTATTAAAGAGGGGATATAAAATGGGCAATGCCTCTGTTATTGTGTGAATAGAAAAAAAGCACACGAACGGAGAGCAAAGCCCATGT
>JBAYSE010000120.1:0-5124 GCA_041676265.1 Sphaerochaetaceae bacterium | reverse complement strand
GGCATAACTCTCCCCGATTACCCCTTTAATAATTTTAAAAGTAGGTTGATGTGTTTGCGAATCGGCCTCCATTGCCATATTGAGTAAGCGCTGATCACCATAGGCGTATTGTTTTAAAAGGGTATGGTGCGAGCTGACCAAGGTTAGTCCCCCTCTTTCAACACAATACTCCAAAATAGCTCGCCCAAGAGCGGCTCCTTCCACAGGGTCAGTGCCGCTGCCAAGTTCATCTAATACTATTAATGAATCCCCCTCCAATTCCCTTAAAATAGCGCTGATATTGCGCATATGGCCACTGAAGGTAGAGAGGGACTCTGTAATGGACTGCTCATCACCGATATCGGTAAAAACATGTTTAAACAGAGGCAAGACACTCCCTTCGGAAGCAGGAATGTAATAGAGGCTCTGATGCAGGAGGACAAAAAGGGCTATAGTCTTTATTGTGACCGTTTTCCCCCCGGCATTAGGCCCGCTGATAACCACCGCTTTAATCATCGCATCTATTTCTAGGGAGATGGGGACCGCTTTCGCCTGTAATAAGGGGTGCCGTGCTTCTCTTAAAATGAGTTTTTTTGTGGGAAGAATTAAGGGCTTAACACACCGATTATTGAGCACCCAGCGCCCCCGGGCATAGAGGGAGTCCCCATAGGCAACTTCTCTTTTTAAGTCGTAAATAAGGTCAAGATTATCCCTTACCTCTTTAGTGAGAACTTTTAGAAGGCGTGCAATGGCCACCTCAATCTCTCTTTGGGCTAAAATGACTTGGTTGTTGAGTTCTACGAGACGGTAACTCTCAATAAAGAGGGTGGCACCGGAAGCACTAGTAGAGTGGATTACCCCCTTTACAGCCCCTTTTTGGTCACTGCGAATAGGTAAAACAACCCTCGCATCCCGGTAGACGGGAATTTGAGAGGCGGCTTCGTTGGGGTGTTTTTTCAAAAACTCACTACTGTAGCTGTTGCGCTCAACGCGGTGGCGCTCAGCTTGCTTCACCAAAGGTGCAATGGCTGGATGGGTCGGTTTTACCCCTCCGTCGCCGTCGAGGGTCGCCTCTATATTCATTAGCAGAGTGTTTAACGAGGCACTGAAGGGGGAAAAAAGGGTCATTGCCGGGTAGAGGGCTTCCTCGGCACTCTCCCCCGGTAGGCGCCGCGGTGTTTGGCAATAATCGATGAAAGCTTTAGCACTACGTAAGTACTCGCCTAAGCGGTAGAGCTCCTGTCCATCCAAACTCTTCTCTGGAATCTTTAGGATGGCTAAAATAGAGGCGAGTTCAGGAAAACGGTAAGGCTTGGCAACCCTTAAACTCTCAAGGGTTAAAAAATCATCAATAATCTTCTGCCGCTCAACAATTTCAGCCTCTCTCGTGAGGAATTCTAAATTGTCAAGCTGCGCTTCGCCCTCCTTTGAGAGGGCATACGACTTTACCTCTTCAAGGATTGTTGAAAACTCTAAATCTATTAAGGTCCGCTCTCTCATCCCATCTCCCACTCTTTAGGTCTCTCAGTAATTGAATCTATAATCCGCAGATAACTTTCGTAACGGTCAGCGTGAATAAGGCCCTTCTCGACCTCTTTTTTTACCTGACAATCAGGTTCATGATAATGCAAACATGGCTGGAAAAGGCATTCTTTAGAGGGTTTCCTAAATTCAGGAAAAGCATCACCAATTAGAACCGGGTCACTGTGGCTAACTAATAATTCACGCATTCCAGGGGTGTCGACAATTATTGAGTCCCCCAAGTTCAACATGAGGGCATGGTTGGTTGTGTGGCGACCCCTTTGGTATTTGCGTGAGATCTTGCCCACCTTTTGAACCTCTTCGTCTCCCAACAGCGCATTGACTATAGTCGATTTACCCACCCCTGACTGTCCAATTAAAGCGACAGTCTTTCCCTTGAGTCGCCCTCTTAGTAGCTCGATTCCTTGATTATCGAAGGCCGACATGGCAAAAGTTGCGTAACCCAATGTTTTGTAATGTTCAAAGCGCTCAATCATATCTTGCCGCATCGGCAAATCGCATTTGTTTAACACTAAAAGGAGGGGAACTTGTGCGCTACAGACCATTGCACGGTCGATAAAGCGGGGTCTAAAGGGAGGATTGTCGCTGCTGGCAATGATAACGATTAGATCCATATTAGCCACCAGTGTTTGGTTGGTTTGACGTTTAGCGTTCCAGCGATCAAAACTATTTTGACGCTCTAGGCGTCGGGTAATTAATCCCTCGCGGTCATGATGCACAGTAAACTCTACTCTGTCGCCTACGGCTAAAGGGCTGTAGGACTCTGCAACTCCTTGTAAAACCTTCCCTTTTATACGACATGAATACATTTTCTCGGGGGCTAAAGTGGAAAGCTCTGCGACTGGAATAACTGAGTAGATATTGTTAATACCACGGGTCACAACGCCAATGTAAGTCTCCATGGTCCTACTCTACCTAGATTTTCAAGAGTGTGCAACTAATTCTCTTTACACCCTAATAGCGTATTTGATACCTTATAAGCATGTTTAAAGGGGACACTTGTCACTATGGAGACTGCCAACGCACCACACTTGGTGAGGGGGATTTCTGTTACTACCATAGCGCCAATCGCAGTGAAAAACTAAGAGGATTATTCGAAAACAGAGCAGAGCGCCAAGTAGTGTTTGCCGACCTCATATTCGACTCTTACGACTTCTCTGCCACTAAGTTTATCAACAGCCTCTTCTCGCGCTCCGTTTTCCGTAATGTTAACTTTAAAGGATCTAAGTTATGGGGAGCAATGTTTGACTTTTGCCTCTTTGTAGGGTGCACGTTTGAAGAGAGTGAGATTCGGCACTCTCTTTTTGGTGGCGCTAAACTGATGAATTGTTCTTTTAAAAATTCCTTGGCAATCTACTCCAATTTTGTCGGTATCGATGCCCGCCATTGCGATTTTTCCTCCAGTGACCTCTACTACTCCAGTTTTGCCGGTAGCCACCTCGTAGAGACACAATTCATCGATTGCAATCTCAAAGAGGCTACTTTCACTGCCAGTACTAGGCTTAACGTCTCCTTTAGAGCCTCGAATTATGAGGAGGCCCACTTTTGAGACTTTTCTCCCATTTCTCCCATAGCAGTTTCAGCAACACTTACCTTTTAGCCCATGAAGAAGGTGGTGAGGCTCTCCTAATAGACCCCGGTAAAATTACCCTTGAATTAATTGACCGCATTGAAAAACACCATTTCCAGTTAAAAAGTGTCCTCCTTACCCACCGCCATGACCTGCACTCTTTAGGGGTAAAAACACTTTTGAAGATCTACAAGCCCCAGGTCTATGTAGGTGCCGCGGCCATGTACGATTTTGCAACCATTGAACTGGGTAAGGAGGAGAGCCAAAAGTTAGGCACCTTTGATGTAAAGATTATCTTAATACCGGGCCATAGCCTCGATTCTCTCCTCTTTAAAATTGACAATCTCCTGTTCAGCGGAGACGTTTTATTGGCTGGTAAAATAGGGTCAACCAATAGTGAACTCGAAAAGGCACTGCTCATTGAGGGCATTAAACGTAAAATTTTTCCCCTCCCCGATGATCTTATCATTTTACCGGGGCATGGCCCTCTGACAACGCTGAAAATAGAGAAAATTTTTAATCGCGACCTATATGAGATTGAGAGGTGATATAATCTTTAAAACGACTCGGTAAGGGGGCCTTAAAAGTTAGCCGCTCGCCGCTTACCGGATGGGTAAAACTTAAGGAGAGAGCGTGAAGCATGAGGGGATTTTTAGAATCTCTACAATAGAGGGCATCGCCAATAATCGGCAAACCGATATGTTTTAGGTGGACGCGCAGTTGATGCGTTCTCCCGGTGACTAAATTGAGGCGTAGCAGTGAAAATCCATTAAACCGTCGTAGCACTTGATACTCACTAAAGCTGGCGCGCCCCTCGGCGCTGACAGTGAAGCGTCGCCTGTGGACTTTGTCACGGGCAATGGGGGCATCTACAACCCCTTTTGATAAAAGAGGGGTCCCTTTTACCAAAGCAATGTAGTGTTTCTCTGTTTTGCGGGCTTTAAATTGGTGAGCCAAGTTTTGTTGGCTCCTTGAGTCTTTGGCCACCACCATTACCCCTGAGGTCTCTTTGTCGAGGCGGTGGACAATTCCATTGCGCTGTGACTCACCGGTGCCAAAAAAAGAGGGGCCGTACCGGTAGATGAGACCATTAAGCAGGGTTCCCCTAGGATTGCCATTTCCGGGATGTACTACCACCCCCTGTTGTTTGTTTAAAACTAACACCGAATCGTCTTGCCAAATAATATTGAGGGGTACGATTTGGCCTGTAGGTTCCGTCTCCTCGGCAACCCACCAAAAAGCCTCGACGTGGTCGTGGGGTACAACATTCTTGCTTTTCTTAACCTCTATTTTATTGATTAAAAAGCGCGTTCTTTTATCGCGGCTTACAGAACGCTTAAATTGGGGTGCTCTTTGGGCAACAAAGAGGTCGACTCTCATCGGTATTTGATCGGCAGGAGCAATGAGGGCGACCCGTACCTCCTTCTCGCCCATTATTTTTTAACCTCTCCAATGATAAAATCGGTGAGGGCTATGATTAAAGCCACCCCTCCGGCAATACCCAAGAGGGCAAGAGTCTCTTTATTCTCCTGCACGTGTAGGGGACCGGCTCCTAAGGAGCGTGCGGTGGCATAAACCAGCGATGTCGCCCCGAGTGTTATAGGGATGGAGCCGAAGAAGAGGGTCTCTGCCCGCCTTAATTTTACACTCCATTGGGGAAACTCATCACTGCTATACGGTTCATAATCGGCAGCTGCTAGGCTTTGCAGGAGAAATACTGCCACTAAAAGGAGAGCGATACCTTTTTTCATTTTGCTGCGTGCCTCCCAAAGATTGCCGTACCTAAACGGATTTGTGTTGAACCCTCTTTAATTGCCCAAAGATAATCCCCACTCATCCCCATTGAAAGGGTGGCGAAATTAAGGTGAGGGTACTTGGTTTTACTCACCGCGGCCAATTCCCTGAGGCGGGCAAAAGCTTCGCGACACCTCTTTTCATCACCACCTAAAGGCCCCATGGTCATTAGGCCTCTAATTTCGATCCCTTTTAAGTTGTGGGCCTCTTCTAGTAGTTCATAATACTCTCTTTCGCTT
>JBAYSE010000119.1:0-5156 GCA_041676265.1 Sphaerochaetaceae bacterium | reverse complement strand
GATTTGTAAGAGAGGTAGAGCATTTTAATAATGGCGGAACTTGTCTTGTCGATGCCATCTTTAGCCCGACCGCTCTTTTGAGCGACCCAAATAGATTTCTTTAAGTCGGTTATTAACTCAACAAAGTAGCGCGAAAGTCTGAGGGACTCTTGGTACTGTTGCCTCATAGGGAGGTTCCTCTTGACGGTAACCCCCCCGTTTAATTTAAACATATCGGTTGTGAATTGGTTGACCAGCAGATTGTCGCCGATGGCCATCTCACACATCGGTAAATCGGCCTTCATCAACGCGTAATCGAGAAGTGCACAATCGAGGACTATGTCGCGATGGTTACTTATAAAGAGATAGGCTTTATCTTTTTCAAGCGATTCTTGCCCCCCATAAGTAAATTCGGTCATTGAGTTGTGTTCGATTATGGGGAGAAATACCCCTGCAGTTATAAGGTGTTGAAAGTCATCGTACGATTTTACCTGATCAAGGAGAGGGGGGATAATCTCTTTCATCCGGTGCCCTTTCCACTTCATCTTGATTATATTCCCGCTGTAGAGCACATCGGCCAGATTGTTTAGGAACTGAGGGTAAGCCTTGATACGACTAACAGCATCAAGGACATCTTGTCCCCGGTACGGCGCGATATCTTTATACTGGGCTAAATCCATTCCTTAAAACTCCCTATTGAGTGATTTCATATATTGCGTCCTCTCCCATTGGGAGGGATCTTCTACCCTTTTATGGGCTAACTTCCCCCTAAAGGCGACAAAATCTTGATTTTCATGGCGATCCATCCAATCGATAAGGGCATCCAACATCTCCTTTATCACTTTATGCCCCTTTTGCATCACAACTGAGCACAACTGTACAGCTTTGGCTCCCGAGAGGAGCATTTTAATGAGAGTTTTTCCTGAGTGAATTCCCGTCGAAGCACAAATGTCGAGGTTCAAGTAGGCCGATAAAAGGGCCGTCCATTGTAGTGGGAGGGTATATTCATGACTCCCACTCAACATTATCGAGGCTCTTGTAGCTAATTTTTCAATATCGATATCTGGTTGATAAAAGCGGTTAAAAAGAACCAACCCGTTAACCCCCAAGTCATCGAGTTGCTTCACTATATTGGCTAAAGCCGTAAAGTGGGACCCTATCTTGATTGACAGTGGTAAAGCTGTCCTTGCACGAGTCTCTTTAACCAGATGGATAAACTCGGTTTCTAACTCTTGCGAAGGGCGCTTAAAGTCAGAGGGGAGGATGTGGTAGTTGAGTTCAATGGCATCTGCCCCAACTTCTGCGAAACGGCTCACATAGTCGAGCCAAGAGCCCTCAGTATGGCAGTTAATACTGGCAATTACCGGTATAGAGAGACTCTCTTTGGCCTTTTCAACTAAGTTCAAATAGGAATCGATGTGAAAATTGCGACTATATTCCTCTAAGAAATCGGCACTGTCAACGTGGGTCTCATACCCCTCACTTTGTTGCAAACTGACCTTTACGTCCGTCTCAATCTGTTCTTCAAAAATAGATTTGAGGACAACGGCAGCAGCCCCGCCATCTTCACACTTCTTTAGCTTCTCTAAGGAGGCCGTTAATGGTGAGCTACCAATAATAATCGGATTTTTTAAATTTAAACCTAGGTAAGTTGTTGCAGTACGATTCATCTACTCCCTCCATGGACCCATAATAGCTAATATATAGTGGGTTGTACAGTAAAAGTGGTGTTCACAACCCCTTGTGCAACCCCCAAAAGGATTTCAATTGCTTTTTTATATTTTGGTTGAGGCACCTCCAATAAAAGGTGATCCAGTGGCTCATCGGTTACAATTAAGAAGGCGATTTCCTCTACTACGAGGGCTTTTGTTAGTTGGCGAAACGCCCTCTTGACGAGGGGCCACCCCTCGCCAATGATTCCGATTATTGAGGATTCAGGCCACTTCACGCCAACATCTAGCCCGCGATAAGTCGGCAATTCTGCAACGTTCGTCACCTTTTTACCGGTAATTCCCACTAATGGTTGTTTCTTTACATCACGCCTGGCGGTAATTAAAGAGCCGGGCGCCTGTGGATCATCGGTATTTTTAACCCTGATGGGGATGGCTGGTTGCACCACCGGCTCAATGGCATCCTGGTGAAAAACAGAGGCTCCCAACTGGGCCATCAGTGCCAATTCGTGGTAGGTTAAGTGGGGCACCACGGGTGCCTTTGTAACTAAACGTGGATCGGCCATGTAGATTCCCGAAACGTCACTCCAGTTCTCGTAGAGTTCCGCTTTGACCCCATTAGCCACCACCGCTCCCGTAATGTCTGACCCTCCCCTAGAGAATGTTTTTACCGCTCCCGATTCATCTAGCCCGTAAAAACCGGGGATTACATAGAGCTTGTGATCATCCACCAACTTCTCGGCAATTAGGGAGTAGGAGACAGGATCCACCTTTCCTTGGCTGTCGAGGCGGATTATTGTGGAGGCATCTACAAACTCTCCACCTAGGTATTCGCTCAATAGAAGGGCATTCAGGTACTCACCACGACTGGCGGCGTAATCGCTTTTTTCCTCTGATGGTAGGCGTGCATAAATTTCAGCCAATTCCCCCTCTATATCTATCCGGCTATCCAGTTTTGCTGCAATTTCAAGAAACCTTGCCTTTATCTTTTTAAAAAGGGGGTCAAACGGTTTGTGCGCCCTAATTAGCGCATGACAGTCTAGTAGCAGGTCGGTAATCTTAGTATCGGTACAGCTCTGTTTACCGGGAGCTGAAACCACCACAAAGCGTCGCAAGGGGTTACTAACGATAATCTCTTTTACTTTTTCAATTTGTGAAGCGTTGGCCAAAGAGGTGCCACCAAACTTACAGACCCATGCTTTTCCCATTTTTACCTCAAAAAGTTAGTGGAACATGATAATTGTGCGACTGGTAAACAACAAAGGTTTCAACCTCTAAAACCTCGCCTATTTTTGCCAGTTCTACCTTAAAAAAGTCGAGGAGGCTCAGGTCTTCACTTTCACAGAGGACCACTTGGAGGATAAGGTCGTAACGGCCTGTAACCACAATTGCCGAGACAACCCCCCGCAGTTTAATAAACTCTTGTGCTTTCCGCTCTAAATCGAGGGTTTTAAGTTTCACCCCCATCATAACGACCTGCATTCCTGGAAAATGGGCGGGGTCTACTAAGCCCGTTATATGCAGGACCCCTTCCTCAATCATTTTGTAGACGCGTGTACGTACAGTGTTTTCTGTGATTGAAAGCTCTTCGGCAATAGCACTGAAGGCTTTTCTTCCATCAGCCAAATGTCTAATTATTGCTTTGTTAGTTTCATCAATCTTTTTCATTACCCATTTTCTCTCTGAAATTCTCGCATTAAAGTGGCTAAGGCCTCTACATCCTCCACCGGGAGGGCGTTATAAAGGGAGGCCCTGAGCCCACCCACACTCCTGTGCCCCTTAAGGCCTAACATTCCGACCTCTTGCGTTAAACTAAGGAATTTAGCTTCAAGCTCTTCACTAGGTAGCCTAAAGACAACGTTCATGGTGGAGCGATAATTTTTATCAACGGGGCTACGGTAATAACCGTCGCTATGGTCAATTACATCATACAGGAGGTTACTTTTAAGTTCAGCTCTTTTAGCCATCCCCTCAGCTCCTCCATTCTTTTTAATCCACTCCAATACCAATTTTACCCCCCAGATAGAGAAAACCGGTGGTGTGTTATAAAGGCCATCATTAGTGGCATGCACCTTGTAATCGAGGTAGGAGGGGATCCCTTTGTTCTGTCTCTCCAACAACTCATCTTTAACGATGACTAAAGTGGCCCCTGCCGGCCCCATATTCTTCTGCACACCGGCGAAGATCATCGAGAACTTTTCAATAGGAACCGGTCGGCTAAGGATATCGCTTGACATGTCGGCGATTAAGGGGATTTCCAGATTTGTAGGCCATGTTTTCCACTGAATTCCCCCAATAGTTTCATTGGAACAGAGGTAGAGGTAGGCACTGTCGTCGGCTAAAGAGAGCGTGGACAACTCTGGTAGCGTAGTGTAATTGCCCGCTTTTCCATCCCAGGCTACATCAACGCGACCCACCAGTTGGGCCTCTTTAACAGCTTTCAAAGCCCAAGAACCGGAACAAATATAAGAGGCACTTTGCGCCGCCGGCAAGAAGTTTAGTGGGACCATACAGAACTGCAATGAAGCTCCTCCGCCTAAAAAGAAGGTAGAGTAACCCTCAGGGATTTGCATGACCTCTTTTAAGAGCTCCAGAGTTTCACTGTACATTCTGGCGAAAGGTTGCGAGCGGTGGGAAGACTCAATTATTGAGAGCCCCCCCCCTTGATAATCAACAATCTCCTCTCTCATCTGCTCTAACACCTCAACCGGCATTACCGAAGGACCGGCAAAAAAGTTCTTTTTTCGGCTCATAGCTCTTCCCCTTTGACAAATTCGTCTATGATTGAATAAGCCTCTTCTCCGATACGAAGGAGGTTTTCATGACTATTGGCCCCTATGTGGGGGGTCAGCGTTACCCGGTCACATTTAAGGAGAGGGTAATCTTCGGGCGGAGGGTCACTGGGATAGACATCGGTGGCATACCAGGCAATCTTTTCACTTCTCAGCGCTTCCACCATGGCTTGGGCATCCACACAAAGACCTCTGCCGGTATTAATAACAATTGGCTTCTTTTTACATTCGTTAATCAGGTTCTCGCAGAATAATCCCCGCGTCTCATCGGTTAATGGCAGGTGAATTGAGATATAATCGGCATCTCTAACCGCCTCTTCAATGGTGGGCAGCAACGTAGCCACCTTACAGGTTTTTACGTATTTATCGTAAGCCACTACATTCATCCCAAAGGCATAGGCCCTTTTGGCAACTTCTGAAGCGATATTCCCTACCCCTAAAAGGGCTAAAGTCTTTCCGTAGAGCTCGCTCCGTTTCATGGCTTTTAACCACTGCCCGTTTTTCATCCCGTTGTGAGCTTTAATCAGGTTGTTAGGAACAGCCAACATCAAGGCAAAAGTTAATTCGGCAACCGCGATTGCGGACGCCTTAGGGGTGTTCCTCACGACAATTCCTTTACTCTCGGCATATTCTACATCGATGTTATCGATGCCGACCCCGCCGCGAATTAGGAGTTTAAGATTCTTAGCGTTGTCGAGGTACTCTTTTGTACATT
>JBAYSE010000118.1:0-5178 GCA_041676265.1 Sphaerochaetaceae bacterium | reverse complement strand
GTGGGCTGTGCCGTAATTTCTGAAATAGACCATACTGAGGTGGGTATGAGCGTTGAATAGTCCCGGCAAAGCTACGTGGTTGTAACCATCGATGATTCGATCAACAGGGGTGTCAGGGATTTGCCCAAGACCTTTAATTTTCCCCTCTTCGATCAAAATAGAGCCTTTCAGAAGCTCTCCTTCAGCACTCATAGGGGCAATAGTGACGTTTTTGATTAAAGTTTTCACCCTTTCAATCTAGCACAAAGGAGAGCAGGGGGCTACATCTTGGTAGCCCCCTTAATAGGTCAATTCTAATATTTTCCGTAGAGTGGGCCAAAGTTGGCACAGGCTCTAAAGTCGGCCCCCTCTTTGTCCATTCCGAAAGCGTTCCAAGCACTGGGTCTGAACACCAGGTCGTCGCTAACGTTATGCATACTTACCGGAATACGGAGCATGGCACACAAGGTGAGTAAGTCGGCTCCGTTATGTCCGTAGCTAATCGCTCCATGGTTGGCTCCCCAAGCTGCCATGACTGAATAGACATCTTTGAAAGGTCCATCCTGGCCATCGGTGCGGGGGACAAACCAGGTGGTTGGCCAAGTGGGGTCGGTGCGCTTGTTGATCTTGTCAAAGACTTCCTCGGGGATATCACAAGTCCACCCTTCGGCAATCTGGAGGACAGGACCTAACCCTTTGACCAAATTCAATCGAATCATAGTGACGGGCATCTCACCGCGGGTGAGGAAAGTAGAGGAGAAGCCTCCGCCTCTGAAGTAACCGCCATTGGCCACGCTAAACTGAGAGTTGGCTAAAATATTTTCAACATCTTCGCCTGTAATCTCCCAGAACGGCTTCATTGTGGCATTGCCATTGGCGTCGCGCATCTCACCGGTAGCGTCAAGGGTAGTGGCCCCCGAGTTAATCAGGTGGATAAAGCCATCTTTAGCACGTCCTACAGGTTTCCAACCGGTTACCCTCTCAATCGCTGCGGGGCTCCAATAGGTTCTTACGTCGCTGAAGATTTGCGCCCGGTTGGTGAGGAGTTTACCGAAAAGCATTGAAATACCGTTGAGGAAGTCGTTTTCGGTGGCCATCATGTAGGGCTCTCTAATTCCGTTCCAGTCAAAACTGGTGGTGAGCATTGTCTCCATAAAGTCGCCATTAGGCCAGTGGTCGGTCCATTGGCGCTGCCCCTGGAAACCGGCCACAATAGCATTCCTTCCAAGAGATTCTTCACCAAAGCCTAATTTAGCCAACTTTTTGTTACCGACCATTAAGTCGCGACCAATCATCACCATCTTGATACAATAATCCCAATCTTTGTCGCGCTGCTCCTGTGAGCGTTGCCACTGGGGAGGGTTAACATTGTCGGGTGCTTCACTAATATTCTCTTTAACCCATTGTTTGGCTAATTCAAACTCTTGGGGGTCGTAGATCTCCTCTTCGACACGGCGGGCAATTTCCGACATATCGACCACTTCGGTGCGCATGCCTAGGTAGGTCTGCAAGAAGTCTTGGTCGACTATTGAACCGGCAATACCCATAGAACTGCCACCAATTGAGAGATAAGAGCGGTTACGCATCGTAGCGACAGCAATACCGGCGCGGGCAAAGCGGAGAATTTTCTCTTTAACATCTGCGGGGATCGAGGTGTCATCACCATCTTGGACGTCTCGCCCATAAATACCAAAGGCGGGTAATCCTTTTTGACTGTGAGCTGCCAAAACAGCGGCTAAATAGACAGCACCGGGGCGCTCAGTACCGTTGAATCCCCAAACAGCTTTGACGGTAGTCGGGTCGGCATCAAAAGTCTCTGTGCCGTAACACCAGCAAGGGGTAACTGTAAGGGTGACAGCTACATTCTCCCGCGAGAACTTGGTTTGGCAAGCAGCTGCTTCGGCTACTCCCCCAATGGTAGTATCGGCAATAATACACTCAACCACTTCACCGTTAGAGTGGCGTAGATTGTCACTTATAAGTTTAGCCGCCGATTTGGCCATTTGCATGGTCTGTTGTTCTAAAGATTCTCTAACCCCTCTCTGACGCCCATCAATAGTAGGTCTTATCCCGATTTTGGGTAGAGGATCGACGTAGCGGCGTTCGCTACCAACACTTTTCATAGATTTCAATTTTGACATAATTGCCTCCTAAAATAGGGAAAGAAGTTAATTAAAATTAACCATGTAATCGTTTACATTTGTCTTAGTATCGCATAGAGTAGTAGATAACGCAATCTTTTTTAGAGAAATAGAGGAGGAGTGGTATGTTAAAGAACATCCCGGCGCTCTTAAGTCCTGAACTGTTAAAGATTTTGATGGAGATGGGACACGGAGATGAATTGGTAATTGGGGACGGTAACTTTCCGGCAGCTTCCATGGGGCAACGCTTAGTGCGTCTAGATGGATTGGGGGTCCCTGAAATTCTAGAGGGTATTTTAAAAGTTTTCCCCCTGGACACCTTTGAGAAGAACGCCTTTTTAATGGAGCGGGTGGAGAAAGATAGGGCAATGGAGATCCCAGTTTGGCAAGTCTATCGTCAAATTGCCAAAGCCGGCGATAAGGGCTTTGTCGACTTTGAATTTATTGAGCGGTTTGCCTTTTATGAGAGGACCAAAAAAGCCTATGCCGTAGTGGCTACCAGTGAGCAATCCCTCTACGCCAATATAATTCTTAAAAAAGGGGTTGTTACCGACTAACTCCCCAGCAATCTACCGATGGTGCGGGCCACTTTATTGCGTTGGATTTTCTTCGTACTGGTCATCGCCATCGGCTTATCTAAAATGGTGGTCTTAGCGATTTTTTTGTAGGCCACCAATTTTTTATTCACTTCCCGCACTATTTTTTCAATCTCTCGGGCAACCTCTTCTTCACTTTTGTCTTCACAAAACTCTTGGTTGGGGTAGATAAGAACCTCTATTCCTTCAGCTTTAGCCGATTTGTTAGCCATAAACCCCCTGACCATCACTTGGTCGAGCTCTCCGTAGAGCTGGAAAAGGTCCTCAATCTCTTCGGGGTAAACATTCTTACCCCCTTCGGTAACAATCAGGTTTTTGGCCCGGCCTTTAAGGTAGAGGTAGTTCTCTTTATCGAGATGTCCCAAATCTCCGGTTCTCAAAAACCCATCCTCGGTGAATAATTGGGCAGTATTCTTTTTATCTTTGTAGTACCCCTGACAAACATTAGGCCCTTTGACTTGTACTTCACCAACCCCTAAAAGGTCGCTGTCGGCAATGCGCATCTCAATTAAAGGGAGAACTTTCCCCACCGATTTAACTTTGAAGTGACTCACAGGGTTAAGCGTGAGGATGGGGGCAGTTTCTGTTAAACCGTAGCCTTGGATGAAGTCGATACCCAATTGTTGGTAGCGCTGGAAAGTTTTAGGGGAGAGGGGACCTCCGCCACAAATGCAGATGCGGTTATGGGCCATCCCAATACCGTCAAGGAGGGGGTGGAACCAGCGTCTGCCGGGATTCACTTTAAAAACCTTGCGCATAAAGCCGTTGATTACCATTAAAGTCCTAATTAGGGCGTAGGCTACTACTCCCCGCTCTTTTACTTTCTTCATTAGTCCCGCTAAAAACTTGTTGTAAAGGAGGGGAATTGCTAGAAAGAGGGATATCTTTCCGCGGCGCATCTCACTGAGAACTTTAGAGACGGCCAAAGTAGAGCCAAAGATTAGCTCACTGCCCTGCTTAATAGCCTCTAAAAAGACGGCCGTCATTGAGTAAGAGTGGTGCAGGGGAAGTAGCCCGTAAAGGACATCCTCTTCGGTAAAGTTTAAGAAATTAGGGTCAGAGGCTTGGAAGACATTACTTACGAAGTTCCCATGGGTTAAAACAACACCCTTTTCGTTGCCGGTTGTGCCACTGGTGTACAATATTGCGGCAATCTCGTTTTCTCCGGGGAGCTTTGCAATCTTGGCCTGGCCTTTAATGGTCTCAAATTCACCATTGAGTTCCACTTGAAACTCAAAGAGGGTGGGGTCAACTTTTTCTAAGACATCTTTATCGGCAAAGATAGCGCGCGCTTCGCTAAAAGCGCTTAAGGCATTGACCCTCTCAATGGGCATCTGATTATCTAAGGGGACTACCACCGCTGAAATGGCTTGGATTGCCAAGTAGCTGATACCCCAAGCGGGAGAGTTTTTCCCATTGAGGACAACTCTGTCGCCTTTTTTGATCCCTTTTTCACTCAAGAAAGATCCCACCTCATAAACGCGCTTCAAGAGTTCACTGTAATTTAGGGTAATCTTCTCTTCACCGTCAAAAACCGAGAAGGCGGGACGCTGTGGGAAGCGGCTAGCTGTAATACTCAGCATCTCAATGACGGATGGCCACTCGCCATCAAAAAACTTCCCGCGATAAACGTTTAATATAGTCTCTTTTTCAATCATAAATCTGGCCCTTTTATGCGATAGTAGTAATTAACTATCGACTGCGCTTTATTTTGAGCCATATTTAGACGGTTGTCAATTGAGATTAGTGATTATTAACTAGAAGAACGGGGCTAGCGAATGTAGCCCCGTTTAGGTCTTTAGCGGTCGAAAAGGTATTGATTGACGAGGTTGTTGTAGAGTTCTTGTTGTCCGCTGATTTGTTTGATATCGGTTTTGCGACCAACTTCAGCCAACTCTTCAAAGGTAAATTTACCCTCTTCATACCGTTTCCCGTCGCCACTGTCAAAGGAGGCGTAACGCTCTTTTCTGAGTCGCTCGATTTTGCCATCTGCCAACATCTTGGCAGCGGTCTCTAAACCGATTGCAAAAGCATCCATTCCGCCAATGTGGGCAATAAAGAGGTCTTGCAAATCGACTGAATTTCTCCGTCGTTTGGCATCGAAGTTTAGTCCACCCTTCTTTAATCCACCGTTTCTTAAGATGATTAACATCGCTTCGGTTGTTTCGTAGACGTTGGTGGGGAACTCGTCGGTATCCCAACCGTTTTGAGGATCGCCTTGGTTGGCATCAACGCTTCCCAGTAGGTCGTGGTCAACACAGACTTGCAGGTCGTGGGCAAATGAGTGCCCAGCCAGGGTAGCGTGGTTACTCTCAATATTACAACTGAAGTCCTTCTCCAAGCCCTGCTCTTTGATGAAGGCACAGGCGGCTAAGGCATCAAAGTCGTACTGGTGTTTGGTGGGCTCCATTGGTTTGGGTTCAATATAGAAGTTACCGGTAAAACCAATCTTGCGACCATAG
>JBAYSE010000117.1:0-5188 GCA_041676265.1 Sphaerochaetaceae bacterium | reverse complement strand
GCTGCACTGTTAGCCATAGTATGTACTCTGCTGTGGGGGAGTGCCTATCCGTTTATAAAATTGGGGTATGCGCTATTTAATGTCGCCCCAGAGGATACCGGGGCAAAGATTGCCTTTGGTGGGGTGCGTTTTGCTTTGGCGGGGATAATCGTCCTCCTTTTCTACTACCTAAAGGGGAACCATAAAAGGGAGGAGGTGCTCTCTACCCCTCTGTGGGCCCAAATGTTTCTACTGGGGTTGGTGCAAACGACCATCCATTATTTCTTCTTCTATGTGGGCTTATCGTTTACCACCGGTGCCAAGAGTTCCATATTGAATTCAACCAGTGTTTTCTTCAGTGCCCTTTTAGCCCATCTCTTCTATGCCAATGACAAACTTACCCTAAAGAAGAGCATTGGTATTGTTAGCGGGTTTTTAGCGATTGTCTTGGTGAATTTAGAGGTTAATTTTGAGTTTTCGCTCAGCTTTAGGGGAGAGGGATTTGTAATCATTGCCACTTTTCTGACCTCTGTCAGTGTCCTCTACAGTAAGAGGCTGAGCAAAAGTGTTGACCCGGTCTTTCTTAGTGGCGTCCAACTAACCTTTGGAGGGGTGCTTCTGTTCCTCATAAGTCTTTTGCTAGGAGCCTCTTTCCCTAAGTCTTCGCTATGGGGCTACTTCTTACTGCTCTATCTGGCACTCCTGTCGGCAGTCGCTTTTTCTCTATGGACAAGTTTACTGAAGCACAACCGGGTAAGCTCGGTAACGGTCTTCTATTTTCTCATTCCCATCTTCGGAACGCTCCTTTCGGGGCTTGTTTTGAAAGAAGATATCTTTCAGTTACAGTACTACCTTGCGTTACCGGTTGTGGCTGTTGGCATTTACTTGGTTAACAGTGAGTCTAAATAGAGAGAGGGTCGCAGTAGTGCGACCCTCTTTGGAGGTAAGGGGAATTGAACCCCTGACCTTTTGAATGCCATTCAAACGCTCTAGCCAACTGAGCTACACCCCCAATTCTCCGCCTAGCATACCCATGCAATTTGTTTTAGTCAATATCAAGGGGCAGGTTGCAACGGTATATGTCTACCCGGCATTGTCTGCACCACTTTTTCAGTTTATCCAAATGGGGACGACACACTCAACTCAGAAAATGAAGAGCCGGAACGCGTCAATCCCCTGTAGCAACATCTGCAGTTCCTCGCTACTAATCTCCATCGCCTCCTACATACACACTAAACTCTATTTGAAATTCCAAATTGTGTAGAGATTACGTTCATAAAGGAACGCAAAAGCGAACGTAAAAAAATACGGTTGCTTTTGCGACCGCTTTAGAATACTATAGAGCTATAAAAGGGATAGTTTATGAGAGAATCTAGATATTTAGAATACAAAGAGGATATTTCTAATAGCTTTTTAAAAACAGTGAGTGCTTTTGCTAATTACCAAGGGGGAAAAATTAAATTCGGCATAAGAGACAATGGCGAGGTGGTAGGGATTAACAACCCTAAACAGGCTTGTTTAGTGATTGAAAATAAAATTAATGACTCTATAAATCCTAAGGTTGATTTTCTATTAGAAGTAACTACAGATACCAATGTTATTATTTTGACTGTCAATGAGGGAGTCGATAAACCATACTATTACAAGTCCAGAGCCTACAAAAGAAATGATTCATCTACTGTGCAAGTCGAGTCATACGAACTTAATAGACTTATTTTAGAAGGTCAAAACAAAACTTACGAAAGCCTACCAGCAGAAAATCAGGACTTAAAGTTTAATTACCTCGAAAGTAGCCTAATTTCACAGATGGATATAAAATCTTTAACTGATGACATTCTAATCACTCTAGAGTTATACAAAAAAGATGAGGGCTTTAATCGAGCCGCAGCACTGTTAGCTGATGAAAACTCTTTTTTCGGCATCGATGCAACAAGATTTGGTGAAAATATTAATATAATTTTAGATAGAGAAACTTTTGCTGGAATTTCAATACTAAAACAATACGAAGAAGTAATGACCATGTATCGGAAATATTACCAATATGAGGAAATTAAAGGTGCTCTAAGAGAAAGAGTTCAAAAAATTCCAGAAGAGGCGTATAGAGAGGCAATTGCTAACGCATTAATTCATAGAGTATGGGATATTAATGCCCATATACGAGTAGCCATGTATGACAATAGGATTGAAATAATATCCCCAGGGGGACTACCAGATGGTATGACCAAGGAAGAGTACCTTGAAGGGCAGATCTCTATCTTAAGAAATCCTATCATAGGGAATATTTTCTTTAGGCTTCATCATATTGAAAGATTTGGAACCGGTGTCAAAAGAATTAATAGTGCATATTCCAAAAGTGAGATAAAACCAAAATTTGAAGTGTTTGATAATTCGATAAAAGTGGTGCTCCCTGTGATGCAAAAAGAGCTCCCTTTAAGTAACGATGAAAAGCTTATTTATAACTCTTTTAGGGGAAGCCGAAAACTTTCAAGTTCCGAAGTAGCAGAACATACTGGTTTTGGAAAAACAAAGGTTGTAAAACTATTAAAATCATTGGTAGAACAAGGTTATATAAAAATTGAAGGTGCAGGGCGAGGAACAAAATACACAACCTCTTAAGCTTTACACCTCAAATTCAATTTATCCAACTAGTTAGTGAGTGAATGTAATTGTGCTGAGACAACAGTACCTTTTAAGGTTTATTAATTAATCTAGAAGGATGGAACAGATCTACCCCTTATTGTGAACCCCTCTAAAAAAGAACAAATAGTTTTTTTAGTAACAAAAACAAAAAAAAATAACATAAAAAGGGGCAACCCTATTGCCTAAAAGGCTCTTAACAAGCTAAAGTCCTAATCAATTACTAAAAAGCGCTGTTAAGTGCTTGGGAGAGCTTTTATGAGAAAAATTAAAGCAGCTGTTATTGGAGCTACCGGCGCTGTTGGGCAGGTTTTCATGTGGCGTTTAGCCGACCACCCTTGGTTTGAAGTTGAGTATATTACCGCCTCTGCCGCTAGGGCCAATCATGCCTATGCCTCCACAGTTCACTGGTTATTGCCGTTTGAAATGCCCTCTTCAATTAGGGATAGAATGATAGATGAGTTCAATATAGAGACGATGAAAGAGCGGGGTGTACAGGTAGTGTTTTCAGCCCTTCCTGCCAACGTTGCCGCCGAAGCGGAACCCCTTTTAAGGGAAAACGGGTTCTACGTCTTCTCCAATGCTTCTGCCATGCGCTACAACGCAGACGTGCCCATTCTGATCCCTGAGACAAACCTTGAGACCCTCTCTTTAATAGAGGCACAAGGGTATCCCCAAAAAGGGTTCGTTGTCACGAATGCTAACTGTGTAACCGCCGGTTTAGCAATGGCCACTGCCCCTTTTAGAAAGTACGGGATTAAAGAGATCTCTGTGTGTTCCTACCAGTCGGTCAGTGGAGCCGGCTATCCCGGCCTCTCCTCTTTCGATATCACCGACAACTGTATCCCCTTTATTAAAGGAGAAGAGGAGAAGATTGAGAAAGAGGTTAAGAAAATCCTCTCAATCGACCCTGTTATTGATGTGTATTGTGTGCGCGTTCCCGTTATGTTTGGCCACTTAGAGGCGGTCTGGCTCACCTTAGATGCAGATATCTCGCTGGAACAGGTTAAAAAAGATTGGGATGAATTTAGAGAAGCGAGTCACTTACCCTCGACACCGGTCAACCCCGTGTTGTACAGTAATGTTGATGCGTTCCCGCAACCCAAACACGCTTTTTGGGGGGAACCGCAAGGAATGGTTGTTTATACTGGCAGGTTGAAAAAACGGGGCAACAAGATTGGATTTGTCTTGTTGGTCAATAACCTCGTCAAAGGCGCTGCAGGGGGCTCTATCCAAAACGCAGAGGCCTTTGTGGAGCAGTATAAACTACTCTAGGGAGATTATATTGAAACGCTGGATTATGGTAGTAGTACTTCTCCTCCTGTTTACAACCGGGGTGTTTGCCAGAATGATTTCTTTTGGCTTGGGCAGTACCCTTGCCTTTCCGCAAGATAGTGAGGTGGAATTAGGTGGCGAATTGCGCGTGGGTTTCTACTTCTTAGAAGCTACGGCGGTCTCTTTTTTTAAAAGTGAGACGACCACAACCCTTTATACCGGCGGGGTCGCTTTTGAACTCTTAGATTTAATCAGGGTCGGAGCCGGCATGGGAGCTTTAACGCAACTGAACTATTCAGAGGGCTTTAAAGCCTGGCGTTACATGGACGAAGAGTTCCACTATGTTACTGCCGATAGCTTAGATGAGGCTTTCTTGAAGGGGATGTTTCACTACCGGGTCTATCTTGAGACGGCCGTCTCCGATTTCACGATTGGCCTCACCTACCAAGTCCCCACATCAGGTTTAACGCTGACCGATTTTGATCTGCAGAAACTAGCCCCGCTTTGGCACCAAGGGAAGTTTGGTATCTCAACCCTTTACTGGCTCTTCTAAAACGACCGTCAAGCAGTTGCGCAGTAAGATGCGGTAGTGCTTGCCATTCTGGTCAAGCAAATATTCACCCCTCTTAGAACACCCCTTGCAGGATCCTTTTAAGGAGTCGCGGCGGAAACAGGCCCGGCTAATGAAAAGGGGCAGATGAAAATCTTTTGAACGCTCTTTTTCTACCCAAGGGTAGGCCCCCACAAAGTTTTTAAGCACACTAGAAAAGAGATGGACAGTTAAGGTATTCGTGGCGTAGAGATAGATATCTGCAAAGTAACTGTATTGCACCTGTTCGCGGGCCCACCCCAGGTGAGCTACGTTGTTGAGCCCAATGAGGGCTTTGGGGCCGGTGTAGCGGAGGATTTCTTCTAAGGCGCTAAAGTAGCGCTCCTCTTCCAAGAGTACCGGTGAGAGGGGGAGGAAGAAGTGGTTATCTACTTGGGCAACCAAGTCCTCAATGGGTTGGCCTGCGTTGAGTAGCCGTGCCACCTCAATTGTATCAACCCACGGAATTAAGGGGTCATAAGGTGGTACGATACTCTCCCGTGGTGGCAGATGAGTCGTTTTAGGGGCGAGGGTGTCGTAGTGTTCTTCTTTTAAGGAGTTGTCGAGAGAATTATACCACGCTCGCCTAATGGCCTTTAATGCCGAGAGGGGGATAAAAATCTCCTCATCTTTTAAGAGAGTAAGGTTTTTAAAGCGGAGAGTTTTACCGCAAAAAAGTTCTCCGCCACCCCCTATAAAGAGCTTTTC
>JBAYSE010000116.1:0-5213 GCA_041676265.1 Sphaerochaetaceae bacterium | reverse complement strand
GTGGAAAGTCCTCCAATTCTTCTTCTACAAACAGTGGAAAGCTCTCAAAGAGTATGCGAATCACAAAGGCGTCGCTATCGTGGGCGACCTGTCCATCTTTGTCAGTGGCGATAGCGTCGACGCTTGGAGTAAGCGCCGTTATATGAAAATCGACCGGCAGGGGCTTCCCTTGAAAGTTGCCGGCGTCCCCCCGGACGCCTTTAGTCCCACCGGTCAACTCTGGGGAAACCCTGTTTATGACTGGCCTGCCCTCCAAAAAGATAACTTCGCGTGGTGGATAGAGCGTATTGAGCGGGATTTAGAGTTAACCGATATGCTTAGGATCGACCATTTTAGGGGATTCGAGTCGTATTGGGAGATTCCCTATGGCGATAAAACCGCCGAGAGGGGGCAGTGGGTTAAAGCCCCAGGAAGAGAGTTCTTTGCCGCCCTTTATAACCACTTCGGATCCCTCCCTTTCATTGCTGAAGATTTGGGCGTTATTACCCCGGAAGTGGAAGCGTTAAGGGACTCCAATGGCTTGCCAGGGATGAAGGTTCTCCAATTTGCTTTTAATCCGCTGGGAGAGGGGCGCCTCGATGTAACAAACCCCTACTTAACGCATAACTACACTGAGAACTGCGCCGCTTATACCGGCACCCACGATAACGACACCACCCGTGGGTGGTTTTCCAGCCTTGACAGTGCGACACAAGATATCGTACGGCGCTACTTAAGTTGTTCCAACGAATCGGCTCCTTGGCACATGGTTAGAGCCGTTATGGCTTCGGTGGCCCGTTACGCCATAGTTCCCCTGCAGGATGTCCTGTTCCTCTCTTCTGAGGCGAGAATGAACACCCCCGGCACTTGTGGAGTAGAGAACTGGAGTTGGCGTTTAACGGATGCCCAGTTAAATGCAGAGATCACCCAAACCTTGCTTAACATGACGGCGCTCTTTGGTCGCGACGCCACCTACCAAGATTTGCCCAAGGTGATTAATTAAACTCTCTGTAGAGGGCCTTCAGTGGGTGGTTATCGAGGATGTTATCGTACCACCCTTTTACCCGTTGCGAGTTAATAACATTGGTTGTCAGACCATGAAAGAGCGGAAAAACCAGAGCCTCCTCTAAAAGGAACTGTTCAGCTTGAGCCACTAAACTCTCTCGCTCCTTTTCATCCTTACTGGCTAAAGCGCGCTCTACCAAGGCATCGTACGCCTTATTTTCACTATTGCTTAGATTGTAGTCGCTACTGCTCGTGAAGAGGAGGAGGAAAGAGAGGGGGTCATGGAAGTCTCCTACCCAGGTAATGAAAGAGAAGTCGTAGGGACTCAAAGCCGGGTAACGGCTGTACATGCCCAGCGGAACAACATCGAGGGTGACGGTGAGCCCCAGCGCTTTGCTCCACGTGTCGGCAATCGTTTGTCCCGATTCGACAAATTGAGCCCCTTTATGGATGGCCATATTAAGTGGAGGGAGTCCTGCTCCGTAGGGGTAACCGGCAATTTTGAGGAGATCAAAAGCCGCCTCTTTATTAACCCTCCCAGAATTCACGCTTACAGGGCCCTGTAAATCGGGAATGAGGCGGGCAGTTGGGAAAATCTGACGACTATTTTGGCGTAGTTGTTGCCAAGGAATCAGGAGGGCAAGGGCTTTACGGACCCGCTCATCACGGTAGGCCTCTTGCTTTGAACTAAAATAGTAGAAGGCCGTTGAGTACTCTCGGCCCAGTCGCAAGTCTTGATTATTTTGCAACGCTTCAGGGGGGATATAACCGGGTGTCCAATCGACTAAACCGGCGGTGTAAGCGTTTATTAAGGCCTCTTCATCGAGGAACAGAATTTCGATAAAATCGCTTTTAACCGACTCACTGTCGCGGTAGTAGGGCTGTTTCGCTAAAATAATTTTATGCGCTCCTTTCTCAATAATTTCATAGGGGCCGGAGAAGATTGTCAAATGTTTATTGTAAAGGGCTGCAAAGGGGCGGGTGGCAAGTAGTGCCGGTAGATAGGGCGAGCGATAGAGTAGCTGTAATTCAAGTGTTGTCGCATTGATGGCGTTAATGCCTACGGCTGACTTAGCCCCCTGCCCTGTCCGGTAGGCTTGCGCACCCTCAATGCAGTCAAACATCGAGGCTAAGTAGGGGTTTTCGCTTAATAAAAAGAGCCAAGAGTCAACAAATGTTTGGGCAGTAATAGGTGCTCCATTTGAGAAATAACCGTTTTTATCTAAGGTAAAGCGCCATGTAAGGCCATCATCAGAGATAAAAACTTCTTTAGCCAAAGCTAGGATGGGCTCCCCGGTTTGTGAGTTGAGTGAATAGAGCCCCTCGAAAAGTCCCTCTAAAACTAAGAGGGAGGCCGCATCAGTTGAGTTTAGGGGGTCCAAGAAAAGCTCATCTTCACTTTTAGGTAGCGCAATGACGAAACGGCTCTGTGCGTTTAGAGGGGGATGCTCTCTTTTTAGGGTTCTCTCATCGGCTCCTTTGGCAAAGAGGAGGGGCGCTGTTAAGAGTAGCAGAAGGGAAAGCCAACGCCTCATTTAACCTCCTCTTTGACCAGTCGAATTAAATCTTTAAGCATCGGGAGTAACTCAGCCGGTCCCTTCTCAAGGAGGGCTACAATTGCCTGGGCAGAGTAGGGGGTTTGCCTCAGAGTTGTTTTAAGGAATTCGACAAGTTCCACCGAAAGGGAGTCGCTGAAGATATTTAAATCATCAATCACCCCACGCTTAACATCTAAGTCGAGCGTTAAGGCTCCCCAAGGGAAGCGGTGGGTGATTTGGTGGTCAAACTGCGGTGTAGAGCCGAAGCGCCAGTCCCAATCTTTGTAGGCGAGGTATGTTTTGTAGAGAGAACTCTCCCTCGAGAGACGATCTATGGTAAGGTCTTCGACCTCTATTTTGTCGTCGTAAGTGATGGAAAAGGCCTCTATAAGGGCATCACAGAGCTTCTCATGGTTAATTGAGGGGTTAAACTCGGTGAGGTTGGCCACTCGGGAGGCAACGGAGCGAATCCCTTTCGATTTTAGTTTGTCTTTGTCGGGGGTAAGATAAGTGCCGATTTTCTCCATCTTGGCATCGATTAAGAGGGTGCCATGGTGGAAAGCTCTTTTTGAACCCTTCCTGAAAGCACTACCGGAGACTTTCCTTTCATCGACCAGGACATCATTACGCCCCGATTGCACAGCATTGATACCAAATTTCTTAATAGCTTGCACAATGATGGCAAAATTTCGGTTTACGTCGTAGTCATCGGCGGGCGATATAAAGGTGAAATTTGTATTGCCTAAATCGTGGTAGACGGCACCACCACCACTTTGGCGACGGGCTAAGACGACACCATCGCGCTCCATAGCCTCAAGGTTACATTCCCCCCAGGGGTTTTGGAAACGTCCTATTACGATACACGGTTTGTTACGCCACAGAAAAAGGACATGCTGCCTTTCTTGGGTAGTTTTAAAAAGCCAGTCTTCGGTGGCCAAATTGAACCACGGGTCGTTGTGCTCAGCCGTATAGATCTTTATGGAAGACATCCCTTCCCCCTTGAATAACAGATTACTCTGTTTACACCCCCTGTGCAACATTCTATACTGCAGGGGTATGAATATAATCCTTTTTGAAGAGTTGCCTCCCCAAAACCTAATTCCCAATGGCGATTACCGCCACCATCATATCCGTAAGATATTACATTTAAGCGTAGGTGACAAATTTAGGCTTGGTGTCATTAATGGTCCGTCAGGGAAGGCCACCATTACCGCCATCACAAAAGCGGGAATTGCCTTCACTTTTCAAGAGGAGAGTGGCAGTGCTCCTTTGTGGGATGTGAGCCTCTTGGTGGCGCAGGTAAGACCCATTTGTATGAAGAGGATTTTACGTGAAGCGGTCAGTATCGGTGTTAAGGAGATTATCACTTTTACCAGCGATACCACCGAAGCCTCCTACGGTAAAAGTAAATTGTACAGCAGTGGTGAGTATTGGAAGTATATGGTTGACGGAGCAATGCAAGCCGGCCAGACGGCGATTGGTGAATTGAAGTTAGAAAAAGACCTTAAAGGAATCCTTGAAAAGTATTCTTGGTCCGGCAAATTGGTTTTAGACATCGCACCACAGAGCAAAAGATTTTCAGCTCTGGATGTGCCAAAAGAGCCTGTAGTGTTGGCAATTGGGCCGGAGCGGGGGTGGAGTAGTGCGGAGAGGGAGTTGTTTAAAGCGCATGAGTTCCAATTTTGTTCTTTGGGAGAGCGGATTTTGAGGACGGAGACGGCCTCGGCAGTTGCCTTAATGCTCCTGTTGAGCACCATGGGCTATCTATAAAAACTTAAAAATATGTGCCATGATGGCTTTAGTAGGAGGAATTTTATGGCCCACTGTATAATCGATAAAGCAGAAGCCATTCTCGATAAAGAGTTTAAGGTTCTAGACAAAGGTTTTGTGCGGCTGGTTGACTACCTGGGAAGCGACTCCCGGATTGTGCAAGCTGCCAGAGTCTCTTACGGGGAGGGGACCAAAACTTATCGTCAAGACAAAGGCTTAATAAACTATTTGATGCGCAATGAACACACTTCCCCCTTTGAACAGGTTAACTTCACTTTTCATATCAAGATGCCCATCTTTGTAGCCCGGCAATGGATTCGCCACCGTACGGCGAAAGTAAACGAGATCTCCGGGCGCTACAGCATTCTACCCGATGAAGTCTATCTCCCTGCTAGAGAGCATATAAATCTGCAAAGTGACGACAACAAGCAGGGCAGGTCGAGTGAAGCTGTCGACCCTGAACTTCAAGATAAAGTCTTAAAGATCTTAGAAGAGGACCAAAAGCGCTCCCTTGAGACCTACCACGCCCTTTTAGATTTGGGCATTGCCCGGGAGTTAGCGCGCATCAACCTCCCCCTCAGTATTTATACCCAATGGTATTGGCAGATGGACCTCCACAATCTTTTCCACTTCTTAAAACTGCGCTTAGATGAGCATGCCCAGTGGGAGATTAGGGTCTATGCTGAGGTGATCCTCTCTATTATAAGGAATGTGTGCCCCCTGGCGGTGGAGGCTTTCGAGACTCTTATCCTCAACGGCAAGAGTTTCTCCGGAACTGAAATGGAGGCTCTAAAACTGGTCCTCAAAGGGGAGGAGAACCCCCTTAGCGGTCGTCAGAGGGAGATTTTCGACGAGAAGCTCTCCTAGAGCGCTTCTCCGCACGCCTCTTTTTGCGCATTTCTTTGAGTGTTGGCCCCCTTG
>JBAYSE010000115.1:0-5215 GCA_041676265.1 Sphaerochaetaceae bacterium | reverse complement strand
CTTCAGGCTGAAGTCGTTTGATGATAATCGGTTTCTCTCCATAGCTCAACTCGAGGCGCCTTAACACGTTGTACATCCCTAAGGGCTTTTTTTGTTTTAATGCTTCACTCGTAACTGTTAACTCTTCGGTATTAAACATCGACAGGGAGTTTAAATAGTCAATTACTTCTTGTTCTATTCCACGGCCGTTGTCCCTGACAATAATCCTAATCACTCCGTTGGCAAGCTTATTGATATGAAGTTCTACTTTGCCTTTTCTAGCTAAAGGCTCAAGGCCGTGTTTAATGGAGTTCTCGATAAGGGGTTGTAGCAACATGCTTGGAACAAGCTCTCCAAATGTCTCAGGGTCTATATATTCAATATAAGAGATCTTATCGCCATAGCGCATCTGTTGGATGTTCATATAACTACGCACGGCTACAATCTCTTGTTCAAGCATCACCATCTCATTTTGGTTTTTTAAATTGTAACGTAAGAGGGTCGATAAATTACAGATAAGTTGATTAGTTTGGGGAGCTTCTTCAAGTTGGGCGATGGCAGAGATGGTATTGAGGGTGTTAAAGAGGAAGTGGGGATTAATTTGGGATTGTAGCAAAGCCAACTCTGATTCCTTAAGCAAGCGTAAAGTTTCTTGGTTTTCGATCTCTTTGAGTTTCAGTTGCTGTTCAATTTTGGCTTTCTCTTGGATGCTGTTAACGAGTCTCTTAATTCTAGAGCCCATACTGTTAAACGAATCGATTAAGATGGCAATTTCATCGTTGGTTTTAATTGGTTCGATGGAGGCATCTAAATCTCCTCGCCCAAAAGCCAGCATAGTCGTGGCCAGTGTGTGGATGGGTTGAGAAACGGAAGAGGCGAACTTAGAGGCAATGAGGATCGAAATAAGGACCAGTAGGAGTATTATCCCGATAGAAAGACGGATGACATTTATCATAGTGCGTGAGAAACCACTGTAGAATTGCTGCAAATTTTCCATGTAGGTGGTGTTAATTTTAGCTAGCTCATTTTCTATGTAACCAACGTGGCGCTCAATACTATTCATTTGGTCCCTGATGTATATTCGTGGGAGGCCTCCTGAATAATCTAAGTAAAGGTGGTTGATTTTGTCAGTTACAGAGTTCACCATATTAGTTAAGTCTGAGAGCTGATAATAGAGGGGACTGTGGTAGGCACTCCCTTTTTGGAGAAGCTGGATATCGGCAGCTACATTTCCTAAAATCTCGGTAACATCCTCTTTGTAATTTGAATTTCCACTGCTGATATAGTTACTCAAGGTCTCTAAAAGAGTTAAAAAATTGATTGAAACTTTATGAAGCTCAACTTGATTTTCCAATTTACCGGAGAGTTGATGATAATAAGTGGCCGTCCAGAAAACAGAGGCAATATTCATAACCGCCATTAGGACAATAATCATCAAAAAGTTGAGGAGTAATTGCCTTTTTAACTTGTAGGGTAAACCGTTTATCTTTTTCATTGCTTAATGATTCTAAGAACGGCAATGAGCCACGTCAATAGGTGGGTAGACATAAAAGAAAGGCAGGTCTATAAAGGTTATTGAGGTAAACAGCGAAAATAAAAAGAGGCGACCTGCCAAAGGCATAGTAGCAAAATGGTCCATTAGTGACAATACGCTTTATAATTAAAGAGGTAATTCGTGCTTTTATGTAACTTTGTCACTCCACTCAATCCTCTTTTATTGATTAAAATAAAGAGAGGCTCTTAAACAGTGCAGGAGGATTTTAATGCAAGAACTTTTGATTATCGGAGGGGTCGCCTCTGGGGCAACTGCCGCAGCTCGCGCTCGTCGTATTAATAATGATGTCAACATCACCATACTGGAAGCGGGCGCTGACGTCTCCTTTGCCAATTGTGGTCTCCCTTACTACCTTGGCGGTGATATCGAGTATCGCTCCTCTTTAATCCTGGCCAGCCCTGAAACATTTCATGAGCAGTACCGAGTGAATGTACACACCAATACGGTAGCTATAGCAATAGATCGTCATAAAAAGCGGGTGAAAGCCCACAACACCCAAACGGGACAGGAGAGCTACTTTCCCTATGATGCCCTAATTCTTGCCCAGGGAGGGAAGCCAATAATCCCACCCCTCAACGGGGTCGCTAAACCCCATGTTTTCCAGCTGTGGACTTTAAAAGACATGGATGCTATCGACCTCTACATCTACGAAAATAACCCTAAAAATGCGGTTGTGGTGGGTGGTGGCTTTATCGGTTTAGAGATGGTTGAAGCCTTGGTCAAACGGGGAATGCAGGTAACGCTGGTTGAAATGACTAGGCAAGTTTTACCCAATTTAGAGGGGGAGTTTGCCGGTTTTATCACAAAAGAACTCCTTGATTACGGTGTGAAACTCAAGTTAGGGACTTCACTGCAAACCATAGAGGATAATCAGATCCTCTTAAGTGATGGCTCCGCCGTTAAAGCCGATTTTGTATTGCTCTCTGTTGGGGTAAAGCCCACGCTTCAATTGGCTGAAGAGGCCGGCTTGGCTTTAGGCCTTTCGGGAGGGCTACTCGTTAATGAGCAACTGCAGACCAGTGACCACTCGATTTTTGCCGCCGGAGACATGGTAGAAATCCATGACAGTGTTTTGGGGAAAAATTACAGAGTTCCTTTGGCAGGACCCGCTAACCGGCAAGGCCGTATTGCCGGTGAAAATGCTCTGGGAGGGAACCGAACTTACAAAGTGCTAACGAATTCCTCTATTGTTAAAGTTTTCGATGCGGTAGCCGGATCCACCGGATTGAGTCTCAAAGAGGCTAAAGGGGCGGGTTATGAGACTGATGCCGTTGTCATCCATAAGGTCAGCCATACCGCCTACTACAAAGGAGCCCAGAAGGTGAGTGTGATGCTCATCTGGGACAAAGTCAGTAAAAAAATCCTAGGAGCCCAAGTCGCCGGGTATGTTGGTGTTGATAAACGCATTGACGTATTGGCCACAGCAATTGCCGGAGGAATGACCATTGAAGATTTAGGGGAACTGGGGCTCTCTTATGCACCCCCTTTCAACTCTCCTAATGACCCGGTAAATATGGCGGCCTTTACAGCAGTTAACCATGACAGCAATTTCAGCCCTTCTGTACTTGCCCAAGATTTGGAGGAATTTATCAATCAAAGGCAGCCGGTAGTATTAGACCTGCGAGACCCAATTAGTTTTGCTAAAGCCAATTTATATAGCTCCAACAATATCAGCCAAAATGCCCTTAGAGAAAACTTAGAGCGTATCCCAGAGGGAGCCCCGTTACTTTTAATAAGTGAGGATGGCCAAAAAGGGCATGTAGTTTTAAGGATGCTTAAAGGCCTCGGCTTTGCTGAAGTTTACAACCTCAGCGGTGGGTACCTTAGCATTGAGCGCTACGAGCGGGCTATTGGTTACAACCGTCTTGGAGTAGGACTTTTTCCTATCGAAAAGAAATCAACAAAAGATCTAGACTCCCTGAAAGGGGCTAAAAAAGTTGAATTTACCGGTGATGAGCCGGCTTGCGCCCCCCAAGATGAAGGACCGATTATTGTCGATGTGCGCACCCCAATGGAATTTGCCATGGGAGCCTGCCCCGGTGCCATTAATGTTGGCCTTGATAATTTAAAGAGGTGGGGACAAGAACTTGGCACTAAAGAGCGTGAAATTATTGTCTACTGTGCAACCGGAGCCCGTTCCAGCTATGCTGTACGTCTATTGGAACAAATCGGGTTTAAGAATGTAGTTAATGGGGGAGGTCTCCATGAGATGATGGAGAGAATTCCCAGTTAAAGAGAGATGGAGATTGGGGTTTAGTCATAGGGAGCAGATCTGGTTAAGAGAGCTTTCTAATTTACTTCCGTATTAATGCCGAGATGAATATACGACAACTTTAGCGATACATGATATAATGTAAGAAAGGCTAATGTAAGGACAATCCAGTATGGAAAGTATGACGGTAGAATACAAAAGAGAACTTTCTGAAGATTTAGAAAAAGAGGTTGTAGCCTTCTTGAATTCTTTGGGAGGGGAACTGTTTATTGGAGTAAATGATGAAGGGATTATCAGCGGGGTACAAAATCCCAATCAGTTATCTCTTACGATTATCGATCGAATCAAAAACAATATTCGGCCTGCGACAATGGGTCTTTTCAATGTGGCAGTGAAGCAAGATAGTGGTAATTCATATATCCACATTACAGTAGCACAAGGATTGGAGAAACCCTACTATTTGAAAAAATACGGGATGAGTGTTAAGGGCTGTTATACCCGTATTGGTTCCCAATCTTCTCCAATGACGTATAAACTGATAGATGAATTGAGTTCGCATCGGGTTGCACATACATTGAGTAATGTCGTCTCTCCAAACCAGCATCTCACGTTCACTCAATTGAAGATTTACTACGCCGAGAAAGGTTTTGATGCCAATAGTGAATTCTTTCTGAGGAATCTTGGTCTTTATACTGAAGACGATCGTTATAACTATGTCGCTTATCTCATGGCCGATAACAACGGCAACTCGGTGAAAGTAGCCAGGTTCAGAGGGACCCAAAAACTTGAAATCCTAGAACGCAATGAGTTTGGCAGAGGATGTCTCATCAAGTCGGCTTATCAGGTACTTGATAAACTGGAAGTCGTCAATAGTACGATAGTGCGGGTTGGAGGAGATGCTGCTAGGAGAGAATTCCGTCTAATCGAAAAGGATGCTATGCGAGAAGCAGTTCTCAATGCAATCATACACAATGACTATATCAATGGTTCATTCCCTGTTTTTGAGATTTATGATAATCGAATTGAAATCATTTCCACTGGAGGACTTCCGGTTGGTTTAACAGAGGATGAATTTTTCAAAGGACGGTCGCATCCCCGTAACAGAGAGCTTATGAGGATATTCTCTGATATGGATTTATGTGAACAACTTGGCTCGGGGATGAAAAAAATCCTGAAAGCCTACTCCAAAAGCATTTTTGATATTTCAGAACATTTCATTGTAGTACGTTTCCCTTACAACAAAGAAGCACTTAAAATCTTAGAAGAATAAACTGATGGCGGAGTAAATGATGCAGAAATACAACTTTCCGAGAAGGCAGTGCTTCTTTTACCAATAATCAAGCAAGATGGGAAGTTGACTCAAAAGCAAATAGCTGAGCAATCAGCGCTCTCTGTAAGATCTGTGCAAAGAGCGATGAAAGAGTTAAAAGACAAAAATATCATAGTAAGGCATGGGTCTGATAAATCGG
>JBAYSE010000114.1:0-5256 GCA_041676265.1 Sphaerochaetaceae bacterium | reverse complement strand
GTACCGGCTCTTTTGAAATAGAGTTTGACCACTATGAAACTATTAGCGGACGAATTGCCGAAGATGTGATACGAGCAGCTAAGGAAGCGAGTGAAGAGTAGCAAATGAGCCGAGTTTAAACTCGGCTTTTTTCTACCCAAATTTCATAGATACAGTGGCCTTGCGCCACGCCTTTGCGCTCAAAGCCGGTTACCGCTCTCCAACTCTGCCGGGGGGCGTAGCCTTTGTAGGGGTTAACTAGACGCTCATTTTGGGCAAAAAGGGCTAATACCTCATCAGCGTACTCTTGCCAGTCGGTGATGAAATAGATGTAACCCCCTACTGCCAACTTCGAACAGAGTAACTCGATAAATTCTGCCTGCATTAGGCGCCTTTTATGGTGCCTCTTTTTAGGCCAAGGGTCGGGAAAGAAGATATGAAAACCGGCTAAAGAGTGGTTGCTCACCATATTTTCTAAAACTTCGACGGCGTCAAACCTGATTAGTTTAATATTAGTGAGGTTAAGCGATCCAATTTTGGCCAACAATTTTGCAAAACCGTTGAGATAGACTTCGAGGGCCAGAAAATTAGTTTGTGCCATAGTTTGTGCTATTTTTAAAGTAGCGTCCCCCATTCCAAACCCAATTTCCAAAACTACCCGATTAGAGTTATTAAAGAGGTCTTCAAAATTAAGCGGTGTTTGCCCAAAAGGGACAACATACTCAGCGCTATACTTTTCCAAGGCCTCCAATTGGGCCGGTTTGAGGCGGCTTTGACGGAGCACAAAACTTTTAATCTTCTGCCTGGTCCCAATTTCACGACTCTCTACCCGCTTTAGATGCTCTTTCATAACTACCTCTATGCTAACCGTTGAAGGGTCTCTAGGATGAACAACGACTTATCTTTTAAAGAGACCGCCGCAGTGCGCATTGTTAACTCATTCAGTCGCTTAGGATTGAGTTTTACTTGACCGTTACTGAGTCTAATCAACTCCATAAGTTTTTCAATCGAAATATGTTTTACCTTGGCGAATTCGATTGTGACACTCCCATTACGTTCTTTAAGGTGACTAATCGAGAGTTTACGCGAGATAATTTTAAGCTCAGCAATGTAGAGGAGATTGGCAACCTCCTCAGGGAGGGGCCCAAAGCGGTCTTCCATCTCTGCTGTGAGGGATTGTAACTGACTGTCACTCTCTATCGAGGCCAATTTTTTGTAAATCTCAAATTTTATGGAGGGTTCATTGATATAAGCATCGGGGATAAACCCACTATAATCGAGCTCTAGGTAGACCTCTTTAGACTCCTCAATCTCCCCCTTCTGTAACATACGGGCAATGGTCTCATCGAGGATCCGCAGATACATATCTAAGCCGACCGAAGCGAGTTGCCCACTTTGTTCACGGCCTAATAAGTTCCCCGTCCCCCTGATTTCCATATCTTTGAGGGCTATTTTAAAACCGCTACCTAAACTCGTGTTTTGGGAAATAACCTTAAGGCGTTTAATGGCAACCTCACTAATAACACTACTAGCCGGATAGAAGAGGTAGGCAAAAGCCTCTTGGTCGCTTCGTCCAACCCTCCCCCTAAGCTGGTAGAGCTGGGAGATTCCGTAGCGGTCTGCTCGATCGATGATAATTGTATTGACATTGGGGATATCGATGCCGTTTTCAATCAATGTGGTGGAGACTAAAACCTGTATTCCTTCATGGATAAAACGGTGCATCACATCCTCTATGGTCGCGGGGTCCATTTGCCCATGGATTGACTCTATCAGTAACTCCCCCATCTCTTGTTTAATCATCGTCACTACCTCCTCTAGGCTCTCTATACGGTTGTGCAGGTAGTAGACTTGCCCCCCTCGATCGGTTTCAAACTGAATGGCTTGTACGATCTTAGCGAGGTTAAACTCTCCAATATAAGTCTTAATGGGTCGGCGGAGCATCGGGGGTGTAGCCAACAGCGACATATCTCTAATCTTCAGGAGTGACATGTAAAGGGTGCGGGGGATAGGAGTTGCTGAGAGAGCTAGAGAGTCAATATTGGTTTTAAGCTCTTTGATGCGCTCTTTATCTTTAACACCAAAACGCTGCTCTTCATCGACCACCAAAAGACCTAAATCTTTAAAAACAATATCTTTTTGGAGGATACGATGGGTGCCAATCAAGATATCGATTTCCCCCTCTTTCAGTTGTTTAACAATCTCTTTTTGCCTTTTTTTAGCTACCATACGGCTAATGACAGCGGCCTGAACAGGGAAATGCCCCAGTCTTTCTTCAAGCGTGTCATAGTGTTGTTCAGCTAAAATTGTAGTGGGGGCCAGAAAAGCGACCTGCTTGCCCGCCATGACGGCTTTAAAAGCCGCCCTAAAAGCGATTTCAGTCTTACCATAGCCTACATCACCACAGATGAGGCGGTCCATGACTAGCGGGGACTCCATATCGTTTTTAACATCCTCGATGCACAGGAGCTGGTCTTCGGTCTCCTCAAAGGGAAAGGAGGCTTCAAACTCCATTTGCCAATCGGTATCTTTGGGGAAGGGGAAGCCGGTAGAACTCTTTCTCTTAGCATAGAGGTCAATTAAACGGCCGGCGAGCTCTTCGGCCGCCTTACGGGCCCGCTCCTTTTTGTTCTCCCAGCCTTGTCCCCCTAGTTTGTCGAGGCGCACAAGGCCCCCTTCACTGCCTACATAGCGCTGAATAAGGTTCGCCTGTTCAATGGGGACAAAGAGATACTCATCATCGGCGTAGACAATCTTGATATAGTCCCGCTCTTTGGACCCCATTTTAATGCGGTCAATTTTTAAGAACTGCCCTATACCATAGTTCACGTGAACTACATAGTCCCCCTCTTCCAAGTCGACAAAAGAATCCAGCGGTGAAGAGTGGACCTTATGGAGGGTTTTTACAACCTGCTTACGTCGGTGGAATATCTCATGGTCACAAATCACCACCAATTTCTCTTCAATGATTGAAAACCCGCCACTGATTGTGCCCTCAAGGATGTTCACGGAGGGAAATTGTTTGAGCATATTCTCCAAGCGCTGTTTTTGCAGCTCAGAGCCACTGTAGATAAAAACTTCATAACCATTTTCTAAGAATTGACTGAGGGACTCTTTGAACATCGTGAAATTGCCAAAATAAGAGCGTGGTCCGTCTATTGAGTAGGCATGGGCTTGTGAATTTTGCCCCCTTACATCTACAAGGACAGTTGAGGAGTGTCGGGTGGTAAAAAACTCCTTAAAATCTAACAGGAGATCTTGGGGCTTAACGGCTGAGCGGTCTTCGATAAAGGCTCCCCTGTAAAGGCTCTTCGCCTCTACCATCAGGGAGTAAAAAGAGGTCTCCAAGCGCTCCTTACCCTGAAAGAAGAAATAATCATCACTGTTGATATATGGGGTTATAGCACCTGTTTTGATATTCTCTGTCTCACCTAATAAAGTATAGCTGAAATGGGAGAGGCTTTTCAGCGTCTCCTGTTTAAGGGGGTCAAAATAGGTTATTCGCCCAATTTTGTCCCACTCACCATATATTCTGATAGGGTACTCCTCATCGTGCAGAAAGAGGTCAATCACTTCACCATGGACCGAAAACTCCCCTTTCATGGTGGTACTGGGGCTCCTAAAATAGCCGGAATCGGCTAGGTCTTGGGTAATTTTAGCAATCTGGAAAGGCCCCCCTACCCTCAACTGGGTGGTAGAATGGTGTAGAGAAGCTAGAGAAATGACGGGGGAAGTGAAGGCTCGCAAGTGGGTGACGACTATCTTTTTAGGGGAGTGCAAAAGTGCTTCAAGACAGCGCAACTGAGCATACTCTCTTTCGCTACCCTGCCAGGGACTGTAGAGGAGTTTCCCGTTAGAGGGGAGATAGATAAAGGGGATCAGGGCAGTCTCCAGATCTTTAGAGAGCTGTTGGGCACTCTCCTCGGTGGCACAAATCACCCAAAGGCGCCCTTCAAGGAGTTGGCTGTAGAGATTCAGAGCAATTGCCAGAGGGTACCCCTCAAGGCCTTCCAGCCATTGGCGCTCTCTCCTGTCAGCCTTGAACGCCTTGTAAGGCTCTCCCTTTTTAAGATAAGATTGTAAAAGTTTATTGATGTGTTGTTGCATCGATGCACACACTATCATAGAGGACAAAGGTATTCAATGGATTCATTTGAAACTTTAGCACAGGCTGTTTTAAAGATGGGGAACTTGGCCAATGCACGCCAAAAAGATATAGTCATCGACTACAAAGAGGACGGGTCATTAGTCACTTCAATCGACCGCGAGATCAGTTTTCACCTGAGTAGTTTAATTAAGGAGCTCTTTGCAGAGGCGAATGTCATTAGCGAAGAAGAACTCTTCACTTTCGATAATGAAGCCCCTTTAACTTTTGTCATAGACCCTATTGACGGCACCGACGTCTACAGCCAAGGGCTCCCCAGTTGGTGTATCAGTGTGGGAATTCTCAACCAAAAAAGAGAACCGATAGGGGCTATGATTAATGCTCCCCGTTGGGGCTTAAATTGGCACGAGGGGCTCTTTTTAAGACAGGACCCCTCTAAAAACCTTTTACTCAATGGTGAGCCCTTTAAGGCTCGTAATTGGAGTATTGCCTCCCGGCAGATCACAATGAGCTCCTACGCCTCGCGCTACCTCCCCCTCGAACGCTACCATGGTAAAATTAGGTGTTATGGGTCAAATATTCTCCACATGATCTCCCCTTTAATTCATCCCCTTATTCAGTGTGCCGTATCGACGCCCTGTTATGTTTGGGACCTATGTGGTGCCCACGCCCTCCTCGTTCTTCAAGGGCTAAAAGTTGTCTACGGGGACGCCAAACCATTTACCTATGACGATGAACTTTTAATCCGCCGCAAGAGGTTTAAAGGGGTAATTTACAGTGGAGAAGCATCTGCCGTTGATGAAATTAGAACCCTTTTTGCCTAAGGGGCAACTTTCCCTTGCACAAACCATTTTTGGGCGAGATAGATAAAAGGGGTATCGAGGGCAGCTACGACCCATTTCAAGAGGTAGGTAGTCACCATTATTTGCCAGAGAACCTCCCAAGGGTAGATCCCCACAAAAGCGATTGTTGTGAAAATCAAGGTATCTATCAGCTGGCTCACCATTGTAGAAGCGTTGTTACGTAACCATAGCCACCTAGTTTGGGGTCGCCTTTGGCGCCAATACTCATAGGCAAATACGTCGTGTAACTGGGAGACTAAATAGGCAACCAGGCTCGCTAAAGCGATGCGGGGCATAATAGAAAAAATTGTCGACAGACTCTCATGGACC